>NZ_DBMDDV010000009.1:0-78838 GCF_057431175.1 Gemmiger sp.
ATACTGAAATTTAATGAAAAAATTCCATTATTTTTTCAGCGAGCGTTACCTTTTGCCTTTTCCCAGTGGCTATATAGTAGAGATAATTTTTTCAAAAATTTTGAGGACCGTTGCAAAAGTTGCGACTGCCGGTCTGTATGATATGATTTGGAATCTTTCTAAAAATTTGAACTTTTTCTAAACAGTTTAAAAAACCTCGTAATTTTCGCCGTTCTCAGCGGCTATATAGTGAAGAACTTTTAATTTTATCTACATAGGAGGAACCCATGAACACGGAATTTCAAAATTTACCCAATGTTGTCAGCCCCAAGGAAGTGCAAACTTACTTCGGTATCTCACGTTCGACCACCTACCGCATATTCCACGACGCGACTTTTCCTGCGTTCCACATTGGAAACCGACTGCTGGTGCGGCGGGATGAACTACTGGACTGGCTGGAACGGCAAAAGGTCAATAAAGCCCAAAACGAGAACCCGAAGATTGTCGGGTCTGATGAATAGCTTTGTGGTCGTACCTGTGGTAGTCTTTGTGTCACGAAAGGAGACGATGCACCGTGAAAGACATATCTAAAGCATCCCCGCGCCGCGGGCATAACGAGGGCAACATCCGTCAGCGTACAGACGGGCGGTGGGAGGTTCGGCTATCCGCCGGAATCGACTACAAAACCGGTAAGCCCAGACGCACATCCACCTGCTGCAACACGCGGCAAGAGGCGATCGCCATTTTGCAACAGCAAGCCCATGAAGTCCGCACGCAGGGCTGGCGCGATCCTATGTCGGTGACACTGGGCGAATGGTATGAATACTGGCTGGACACCTACATGAAAGATACCGTTAAACAGTCCACCTACGCCAGCTACCGCAGTTATCTCAACAAGCACTTTTGTGTGCTGGGGAAAATCCTGCTGAAGAAACTTGAACCACACACCTTGCAGGAGTTTTACAACTACAAATTCCGCGAGGAAGGGCTGTCGCCCAAGACGCTTCGCAACTACCACATGGCATTACACAAGTGCTTACAACAAGCTGTAAAAGAGCATCTACTGGTTTATAATCCCTGCGATGCCGTGACCCTGCCCAGCGGAGAGAAACCCGAAGTCGTAGTCTTTACCAACGACCAGCAGCGGGCGCTGGTGCAGGCCAGCTACCGCCACCGCTACGGCGTGTTTATCCGCTTAGACTTGTGTACCGGATTACGCATGGGGGAGTTGCTGGCACTAAAGTGGGAAGACATTGATTTCAGTACCGCCCAGCTTCACGTCAGGCGTACCATCAACCGCCTTGCCAAGTACGAAGCCCACGACGGCGAAAACAAAACCGAGATCGTATTCGGCACACCCAAAACGAAAAACTCCCGCCGCACGATTCCGCTGACCCGCACAATGGCAGACGAGCTTGCCCGCTGGAAACAACAGCAAGCGCAGGATAAGATTCGGGCAGGGGATAAGTACACCGACTATGGCTTCATCGTTACCAACGAATTCGGTCACTACTTTGAGCAGAAAACTTTCAAGGATTACTACGATCGCCTGTTGAAGGATGCCGACATCGGACACTTTACCTTCCACGCCCTGCGCCACACCTTCGCCACCCGTGCGCTGGAGCGCGGCATGGACTACAAAACGCTGTCGGCCATCCTCGGTCATTACTCCGTAGCATTCACAATGGACACCTATGTCCACAGCATGGACGAACATAAGCGGCACGAAATGGACAAGATGGATGACATGTTCGGGATGCAGTACAGTATCTCTGTGGAGAACCAGCCTTATCCGGTGCTTTGCACACTATCCCCGGACGGCTGCACTGCCCATGTGCCGGACTTCCCCAAAATCACCGCACAAGCGCCAACACTAGACGCCGCCCTGCTGGAGGTCAAACAGCAAATCCAAAAAGCCCTACACCAATATAAGAACCCACCCATTCCCACCAAACAAGACCAAATCGTAGTGCCAACCAACAGCGTGCTGGTACTCGTCAAAGCGAGCTGACTACACTGACCGCTCCTATTTTTACCTGCCAACTTCGCAAATTTTATCCACAAAAAGCGCCCGGACGGTTGAAAAATTCAGCCGTCCGGGCGCTTTTCAGAGCAGACCCTCAGATTTTCTATGAGCTTTGCTATTTTATTACAGCAGGATCCTCAGGCTGACGCTGTGCTGCTGTTCGCCGTTGACATGGTATGGTGCCTCCACATCGGTACCCCAGCTGTCAATGCCGCCGACGCCGCGCGCTGCGCCCAGCACGGTAACGCAGGTGCGCCCGGTTTCGGGCAGCTCACAGGGGTGCTGCGCAGCCTCGATCTGCTGCGCCGTGTTGGGCAGCGCGCTGAAGGCAAACGCCTCGCCGGTGGATTCCAACGTCAGGGTCTTGCCGTCAGCCAACTGCAGGTTTACCTGCTGGGTATCCATGTGCAAACCGCAATCCTGCGGCACCAGCGCCGGTTCAATGTGCGGGGGTTCCTCGTGGCAGCCGAACACCCCGCCCTTGCAGCGGTCGGGGTAGGTTTCGCCTGAAAGCCCCGTCCAACGGGTGCGCACAACGGGAGCAGCCGTTTCAAACTTGATGCCGAAGCAGGGCAGCTCCGGTGCGCCGGGTACGCCGTGGTAAACGGCATCCAGCCGCAGCGCACCCTGTGCTTCGACCGTGTAGATCATCTCGACCTGCGCGCCCGGTACGCCGGGCACACCAAAACGGTACTGCACCCGCACACACTGCGCGGATTTTTCCTGCACGGTAAAGCCCATTCTCTGCACAAAGACGTCGGCACCCATCCAGACGGCGGCGCGCTGCGGGAAACTGCAGCCGCGGTCGTTGTCGGTAGAGGCTCGCCAGAATGCCGGGCGCGGGGCGCGCCACAGCCACTCGGCGCCGTTTTTGCGCAGCGAAACGGGACCCTGCTCGGAAATGGAGAACAGCACTTCAAAGCCGCTGCCCTTTACGCCTATGTTGCCGTCGCCCTCGGTGACGGTCAGGGGCCGGGTTGGGCGCTTTTGCCATGCGGCGGCCAGTGCGGCGGCACTGCGCTCGGCTGCCAGCTTATTGTGCGCATCGTGCACAGCGCGGCGTTCTGGGGTGTCGTACCAGTAGCGGACCTCCTGCATGGCAGGCTTTTCGGTGCCGTCCGCATAGACGATGCCGTTGCCGCTGAAGTTGTAATCGGTCGTGCGCTCGTTAAAATCTCCGCCGTAGCCCAGTACGCGGCGGCCCATTGCATCGGTATGCCAGAGCGCCTGATCCATGTAGTCCCAGATGAAGCCGCCCTGATACTTTTCGTACCGGTCGATCAGCGCAATGTAGCTTTCCATCCCGCCGAGCGAGTTGCCCATGTCGTGCATATACTCGCAGAGGATAAACGGCTTCTTGGGGTCGGCGTCCAGATATTCCCTGATGGAGGCGGGGCTGGCGTACATCCGGCTTTCCATATCGCTGATGTCGTCAAACGCACGGCACTGGAACACGCCCTCGTAATGCACAAGGCGGCCGGGATCATTTTCCCGGAAAAACGCCGCCATCGCGCGGATATCCTCGCCGGCATAGCTCTCGTTGCCGCAGGACCAGATCAGCACTGCCGTGTGGTTTTTGTCGCGCTCAAACATGCTGCGCGCGCGATCGACCACGCAGTCCCGCCATTCGGGCAGGCTGCCGGGGACATTCCAGCTCGGCTCCACCACGCCCAGCTTCTGCCAGCTGCCGTGGCTTTCAAGGTTGGTCTCGTCTATCATATAGATGCCGTTTTTATCGCAGAGGTCATACCACCGGCTCTGGTTGGGGTAGTGGCAGGTACGCACAGCGTTGATGTTGTTGCGCTTAAAGACGGCCATCGCGGCGTGCATATCACTCTCGTCAATGGCGCGGCCCTTCTCGGGATTCCACTCATGGCGGTTGACACCGTTGAAGATGATGCGGCTGCCGTTTAAGCACATGATGCCGTCCTTCATCTCAAAGCGGCGGAAGCCGATGTCGTAGGGCAAGACCTCCTGCACGGCACCGTCGGCGTCATACAGGGTCAGCAAGGCATGGTACAGCACCGGTGTCTCATGGCTCCACGGGTGGATGGCGCTCAGCTCGATGGTGCTGCCGTCAATGTCCTCATCAAAGAGGGCGAACTCCTCGCCGTCGGTCAGGCGCAGGTGTACCCGCGCGCCGTCCGTCTCGCCGTCCAGCTTGACGATGGGGGTCAGAAGGCCGGTGGTGTTGCCCTCGGCCAGCTCCGCCTTGAGCCAGATATCACGGATATGCACCTTGGGCTTGGCGTAGAGATAGACCGAGCGGAACAGGCCCGAGAAGCGGAAAAAGTCCTGATCCTCCAGCCAGGAGGCGCTGCTGTGCTTGTACACCTCGACGCACAGGCGGTTGCCAGTCTGCCTGATATACGGTGTCAGGTCAAATTCCGAGGGGGTAAAGCTGTCCTCGGCGTAGCCGACGAAGTGGCCGTTGCACCAGACATACAGTGCCTGCTCGGCACCCTGAAAACTGACGCAGACGCGCTGCCCGCGCAGCCCCTCGTCCAAGTCAAACTCCCGCAGATAGCTGCCGACAGGAGTGTTGTCCCAGTCGATCTGCGGCGGGCGCAGATAGCTGCGGCCGTCCCACGGGTAGAGGGTGTTGGTGTACTGGATCTGCCCGTAGCCCTGCAGCTCGATATGCCCGGGCACGCAGATTGTGCCGAAAGCAGAGAGATCCGCGTCCTCGCGGTAGAAATCCGCCGGGCGGGCGGCGGGGCAGGCGCTGTAGGCAAAGCGCCAGCTGCCGTCCAGACTTTGGCGCAGCGAGCTGCCGCCCAGTCGTATCTCCGCCTCGCTGCGGTAGCAAACATGGTCTGAGTGTGCATCCAGCCGGTTCACGGCAAAGACGGTCGGGTCGGTCAGCCATTTCAGTTCGGGTGTCATAGTGTCATCCTCTTTTATCGGTCATTGGGCTGCTTTTTTGCCCAGCGGTCACGGAAATAGTGCGCCGCCAGCTTGGGGGTGCGCTCACGGGTGAACAGACCCTTGCGGTTGCAGCTGCCGACACGCATCGGGCCCTGCTGGGTCGAGAAGTCTGCAAAGTTCCACGGCCATTCGCCCACAACAAAGGCGTAGCTGTCCAGACATGCGTTGATGGCCTTGTAGTATTCGACCTGAAATTCCTCGGTGAACATCTCGGGGGCAACGCCGTGCAGGCCCGCGACCGTATCCGCGCCGTACTCGGACAGGATCAGCGGCTTGTCGATCCCCTTCCAGAAGTCCAGCTCCTGCCGGAACGCGTAGGACGCATTGTCGAGATCGCCGCTTAAATTATACCAGCCGTAGTAGCGGTTGATGCAGACGACATCCATCGTGCGGGTCGTGATGTCCTTGGTGTAGTCGTTCTGGCAGCAGACCATCGTGACGGGGCGGCCCTGCGGGTCCTGCGCGTGGGCCTGCTCATACAGCGGGCGCCAGTAATCGCGGGCACTCTCGGGGAAATGCTCGGTGTCCGGTTCGTTGCCAAGGCTCCACAGCACCACGCAGGGATGGTTTTTGTCGCGGTCGATCATGGCCTTCAGCACGGCGCTGTGGTAGTTTTTCAGCGGGAAGGTCTTGTACGGGTCGCACGCCGCACCCGCGCCGATGCCGACAGCCGGCGTCTCATCAATAACCACAATGCCCAGCCGGTCGCAGAGGTCGTAGACCTCCTCGGCGTAGGGGTAATGGCTCATCCGCAGGCAGTTGGCGTTGAGCCACTCATAAAGCTTGAGATCGGTCACGGTCACGCAGGCGTCATACCCGCGGCCGCGGAAGAAAGAATCCTCATGCTTGCAGGGGCCTTTGAAATAAAACGGCTCGCCGTTGATCAGGAACTGATGCCCGCGCACCTCGACACTGCGGAAGCCGAACGGCTGGCGGTATTCATCGGTGCCGAACCGCACCAGCGCTGTGTACAGGTAGGGCGTGCCGGGGCGGGGCTGCCACAGGCGGGCGTTTTTGACCTGCAGCGTACCCGCAGCACCGTCCGCATCGGCAACAGCGCGGCCGTTGGCGTCCAGCACGGTCAGCTGCACATTGCCCTCACCCACTGTGTCCACGGTGTAGTGCAGCTTGCCGTCAGCACCGGCCACCAGCGTGATGTCGCGGATATAAGCCGCCGGGGTCGTGTACAGGCGGACGGGGCGGGTGATGCCCGCATAGTTGAAGAAGTCGAAGTTCGGCAGGTTGACACCCTGCATCTGCTGGCGGGCCTTGCCGGCCTCGACTGCCGGGATACCGGCATTGTCGGAGCCGAAGAAGGCAGTGCCGCCCTCATTGCCGACCGGCAGCGTGCCGTGGCCGATCCGGTTATCGACCTCGACCTCAAGGGTCACGGTGTCGCCGGGCTTGGCCAGCGCCGTGATATCGGCCTCAAAGGGCAGGAAACCGCCGCGATGGGTGACGATCTCCTGACCGTTGAGCCGCACAACGGCATTGTGGGTCACGGCATCAAACCGCAGCACACGGCGCGCGCCCTCGGGCACGGTGAAGGTGGTGCGGTAGTAGGCCATGCCGTAGTGGCGGCGGAACTCAGGGTCGGGGCTCTGGTCGTTGTAGGACGCAGGCACCGCGATGGGCTGCCATGGCTCATTGGCATTGAAACGGAAATCCCACACGCCGGAAAGATCCCGGACGCTGCGGACAGCATTGGTTTGCGGATACATAGTAAAACCCTCTCTCTATGATACAAAAAGCAGCGATGATTCGCCTTTTGCAAAAGCTTTATGATGGTCCCTGCACGGCAGCGGCCCAAGCTTTTAGTTATGCCGGCTTTCCACCCGGGTGTTCAGCACTGCGGTGCCGATGGGTATCTCATACCGCACGGCGGGGATGACCGTGTTGGGGTCGTACAGATTCGTGTTGGGGGCGGCGTTGATCACGACCCCCTGCCCTGCTGCGCCTTTTACCACGCAGCGGCAGGCGGCGTTTTTCGCCTCGGCCTCACTGCCGGCCGCCGACTGTGCAAAGCCGGCGGCGAACTTCGGCACGGCAAAGCCGCAGTCGTAGGCCGTGCAGGCGATGTTGCTCTCGACCGTATGGGTGCGGGTGTGCCCCCACGCGGTGGGGACCAGCTCGGTCGTGACCTTGATGCCCGGGAAGGGCCGCCACTCGCTCAGCAGCCGATCCCCCAAAAGGACAAACTTGTCGCTGTGCCGCCGTACAAAGGTCCAGCCGTCTATGACAAAGGCCAGCATGCTGTCGGGCGCGGTCTGCTCCAGCTGCACATAGCTGCGGCTGGCCGAAAAACCGAACCGCGTGCTGTAGACGAACTTGCCGTACTTTTCGGTAAATTGGCCGTGGTCGCCCTTTTCATAATTTGCCGGGGAATAGGCGTTCAACTGGCCGTCCGGCAGGCGCTGCAGCAGCAGGTCGGCGCTTGGCTGGGGGATCACGCCGGGACGGGTCAGTTCCTCCGGCAGGGGGGCTGCCTCGCAGGCCCAGAACGGATGATCGTCGGGCAAAGCGAGCAGCAAAAAGACCTTGAGGCCCCAGTACGGGCTGCCGGGGGCGTTGTACTGCTCGGCCATGTACATCTGCGGGTAGCCGTAGCCGATCGTCAGCACACCGTCCCGGTCAAAGATGGGCCGGGCCAGCCACCACGCCAGATTGCGGACGATGATGCCCTTCATGACGGGCAGGGGCAGCGGCTCCAGCCCCGCCCAGATGCAGGCGGCGTAGAACGCGCTCTGCCCGATGCGGTAGCCGAGGCTGCGGCCAAAGGGCAGCGCCGCGCCGTCCGGGTCAAACCATTGGGCGAACTGCCGGCCGAACTGCACGGCGCGCTCACGGTAGAGCGCTGCGCGGGCGGGGTCGCGCCGGGCGGCAAACACGCTGTACAGCACCGTGTAATACTGTATGGCCCAAGGGTTATAGTAGTCCTTCTGCGGCTTGACTTCGGCCGGCCCGTCGGAGTACCAGCCGTCCCCGACATACCACTTGTCCACCTCGGCCATGTCGGCGGCGGCCTGCTGCATACTGCAGGGCATACCCACGGAATCCAGCGCCAGATTGACCAGCACCCGGAAGAGCAGCCAGTTGCAGCCGGGCAGGTCGTGATGATTGATCGTGTCGAGCCACTTGCCCAGCTTTGCCTTTTCGGTGTCCGTCAGCGGGTTCCAGACACTCTCGGGTGTCTCCAGTATAGCGCAGGCCAGCGCCGCCATCTCGACAAAAAGCTGGTCGTAATCGTTGGGGTCGCCCCAGTATTCGGGGCTGTCTGGGTCGGTGCCGTTGACAAGCCCCCTCTGGTAGATCGGCAGGAACGCATCGGCCCTGCCGCCGCCCGCCCAGAGCGGTGCCAGCGCCCACAGCGGGCGGGAGAAAGCCTCCATCCCGATGGTGCGCTGCGGGTAGGTGGCGCCGGTATCGCCCAGATGCAGCAGCGCCCCGCCCGGGGAATAGAGCGGCAGAAGGGGGCTGAGAAACCGCATTGCAAGGGCGGTGAAGTCTTGTTTTGTCTGTAAGTTCATAGGATCACCTCTTGTAGAGGCCGGCACACCCGGCCCCTATGTCACCAGTAAAGGGTCCAATCCTTCGTCAGCCGGGTCAGACCTTCCATGTAGAAGTAATCGCCCCAGCTCACGCACTCGTCCACGCCCTCCGGCGTGCAGGTGTTGTAGGGGCTCTTTTTGCTGTAGGTGCCGTGGCGCACAAGGCCGATGCCCTGCGGCCCCTGCCTGACGGCATAATGCTCGGCCACGCTGCCCAGCATCTGGGCCGCCAGCAGCGTGTACTCCGCAGCCTGATCGGGGTTGGCGTACTTGGCCGCCTCCAGCAGGCCGCAGGCCACGATGGATGCCGAGGAGGAGTCCCGCGGCTCGGTGTCGCCCTCGGTAAAGGTCATATCCCAGTAAGGGATCAGATCCTCGGGCAGGCGGTCAAGGTAATAGGACAGCACCCGGCGGAAGGCCTCCAGATACTCCGGGCGCTTGGTATAGCGGTAGCTGATGGCCGTGCCGTATACGCCCCACGCCTGCCCGCGCGCCCAGCAGCTGTCATCCTTGTAGCCCTGACAGGTCGCGCCGCGCACCGGCGCGCCGGTCACGGGGTCCATAAAGAAGGTGTGGTAGGTCGAGCCGTCCGGCCGGATGGAGTTGGCCAGACAGGTCGTGACATGGCGGTGCGCCAGCTCGGCATAATGGGCATCGCCCGTGGTCTCGCTGGCCCAGTAGAGCAGCGGCACATTGAGCAGGCAGTCAATGATATAGCGGTAGTTGTCTTTAGCGCCCAGCGGACCCCATGCCTGAAAGAAGCTGCCCTTCTCCTGAAAGCGGGTGCAGAGCTGGTCAGCGGCCAGAATGGCGGCGCGGCGGCCCTTTTCGCTGCCGGTCAGCTTGTAGGCTGCCACGCAGGACGGGCTGTACAGAAAGCCCATATCGTGGTGGTCTACCTCGATCTTGTTTTCAATCCGGTACAGAAAGCTGTCCACCAGCGTCAGCGCGGTATTTTTGAACGCCGCATCACTGGTGCGCTCATAGCTGAGCCAGACCTCGCCCGGCCAGAAGCCGCAGGTCCACTGGTTGTTCTCGCATTGGGGATAGATGTCATGAACACTGGAATGGTTCTGGCAATGGTCTGTATACAGCGGCAGATTCTGCCGCACAAGAGCCACGGCGGTATCCAGCGCCTGTTCGGCCTGAGACTTCGTCAGGATTTTATTGGGGAATGTTTTCATGGGAAACCTCTTTTTTCTTAGAGAATAGATAAAAGATAATAGATAATAAATAAGGTGGAGTTTTCGCCTTGGGCGAAAACAAAATGCGGGGCTCGCGGTTTTGTTTTTTTGCGTGGAGCGCAGCGGAACGCGCCACCATAATTTTTATCTTTTATCTTTTATCTTAAAAAAAGGGGCGCAGGGCTTTCCGCCTTGCGCCCCGTACAAATGGGTAGTGTATCAGCCCTTCAGGCCGCTGGATGCAACGCCCTGCACGAAATATTTCTGCAGGGAGAGGAACACGATCAGCACCGGGATCAGCGCAATGACCGAGGCCGCCATGATCAGGCCGTACTCTGCGGAATACTGGCTGATGAACATGCGCAGGCCGATTTGGATGGTTTTCAGCTCCGTCTTGGTCAGGTAGATCAGGGGGCCGAGGAAGTCGTTCCATGTGTTCACAAAGGTGAAGATGACCAGCGTGGACACAGCCGGCAGCGACAGCGGCAGCATGATGCGGGCGTAGATGCCGTACTCCGACAGGCCGTCGATACGCGCGGCCTCGCACAGCTCGGTGGGGACGCCCTCATAGAACTGCTTCATCATAAAGACGCCGAACGCGCTGAACGCCTGCAAACAGATGATGGCAAGGTGGGTGTTGTTCAGATGCCAGGAACGCATCATCATGAACTGGGGCACCATGTAGGCCTGCCAGGGCACCGCGATGGTTGCGATATAGCCGAGGAACAGCACATTCTTGCCCTTGAAGTTCAGCTTGGCGAACGCATAGGCGGCAAACGAGGAGGTCAGCACCTGCAAAATCGTGACCACAATGGTCAGGAAGGCGGTGTTTTTGATAAAGGTCAGCAGGGGGATCTTGGTCCAAATATCCACATAGTTCTGCGGGCGCGGGTTGGAGGGAATCCACTCAATGGGGAAGGTGAAAACATCCTTATTCAGCTTAAAGGATGCAGACAGCATCCACAGGAACGGGATGAGCATCAGTGCCGCCACAATGATAAGCAGCGCGTAGATCAGCACGCGGCTGACGATATGCTGCGCCTTCATCGAGCCGGTCTTTTCTTTTACAGCGGTAGTAGCCATGGTGTATCCTCCTTTCCTTAGTCGTTGTTGGACGAGCCCTTGAACTGAATGATGGTGACAAACAGCACCAGTACAAACAGCACCATCGAGACGGCGCTTGCATAGCCGTACTTGGGTGTGTTGACAAAGGCAACATTATAAATGTAGTAGACAAGGGTCATCGTGGCATTGCCCGGGCCGCCCTGAGTGATCATATACATCTGGTCATACACCTTGAAGGAGGCGATGGTCAGCATGATGATGACAAAGAAGGTCGTGGGCTTGAGCTGCGGCAGCGTGACATTCCAGAAGATCTGCCACTTGTTGGCGCCGTCCAGCTCAGCAGCCTCCTCCAGCTCGGGGTTCGTGCCCTGCAGACCGGCAAGGTAGATGACCATGTAGTAGCCCATGTTCTTCCATACGCTGAAGAGGATGACCGTCAGCATAGCGGTGTCCTTGCCGGCGGCCCACTTGGGCAGGTTCTCCACGCCGAGGCCCGCAAGGATCTGGTTGACCGGGCCCATCGAGGGGCTGAAGATCATGTTCCAGACGGCCGCGACCGCGACCAGCGAGGCAACATACGGGAAGAACGAGACCGTGCGGAAGAAGTTGCGGCACTTGACCTTCTGGTTCAGCAGCATGGCCAGACCAAGGCTGCAGACCAGCGTCAGCGGCACGGTGCCGACGGCGTAGACCAGCGTATTGACGAACGCCGCCTTGAAGGTCTTATCACTGAGCAGCGCGACAAAGTTGCTGATGCCGGTGAACTCTACCGGATGAACACCATCCCAGTTGCAGAAGGAAAGCGCGATGGCGAAGATCATGGGCACCAGCGTAAAGACGCAGAAGCCGATGAAGTTCGGTGCGATGAAGCTGTAGGCGATCAGGCTGTCCCGCGTGGATTTTTTCATGCCGCGCTTTGGGTTCACCTGTACAGCCTGTGTGGTTTCGGCCATGGATCATACCTCCTCGGGGGTTAGCTGCATAAGAGAAGGGGCAGGCGCGCCCGCCCGCCCCTTTACGAAGAAGAAGGAAAACTTATGAAAAAGTTGGAAGATTGCAAATGTTTCTTGCAGGGGCCGTGATCACTCAAATCAGCCCAGCAGTGCCTGAACCTGCTCGTTCATGTTGGCGATGCCCTCGTCGATGGTCTCGCTCTCGGTCATGATGGCGTCATGCTCGGTGTTCAGGATGGTCTCGATCTCGGAGGCCTTGTCGGACAGCGGCATCTCAAGGTAGATGGCGGTGGTGTTCAGTGCCTCGAGGGAGTTCTCGTCAGAGGGGAAGCCCTCGGTGGAGGAGATGATCTTGTTGGTCTCGTCGCTGGCAACGGCGGGGAAGGTGCCGACTGCGGCAACGGCCTTGGCGCCTTCCTCAGAAGCGCACCAGTTCACGAAGTCAAGCGCAGCCTCTTTCTTCTCGGAGTTGGCGTTGACGGCCAGGCTGGTCACAGTGCCCAGCGTGGAGCCGGCAGGTGCGCCGTCCGGATGAGGATACTTGACGATGCCGAAGTTGACGGGCTGGACACCGTTGGCGGAAGCCTCGGCGTTGTACTTCTGCAGGGTAGCGATGAACCAGGAGCCCATGTTGCACATAGCGGCCTGACCGTTCTCAAACGCGCCGGAGTAGTGCAGGTTGGCGGTCTTCTGCTCGCCGTAGTTGGGGATGACGCCGTCAGTCTGCTCGGCCATGACCTGCTCGTAGTAGGGCTTCAGGAAGTCGTAGTTGCCGTCAATGACGGTGTTCTTGCCGTCCAGAATGCCGAACAGCGTCGTGGTGGAGCGCCAGGTGTGGTAGATGTTGCCGTAGATGCCGGTCTTTTCGTAGACCTCGCGGATCTTGGCGTCAAAGTCGGCCATCGTCATATCGTTGGTGGGGTACTCGATGCCGGCCTGATCGAAGATGTCCTTGTTGTAGTAGACGACCCAGAAGTCAGAGCGGAACGGAACAGCGTAGTAGTTGCCGTCCTCGGCGGTCAGCTGATCGAGAACGCCGTTGAACTTGCTCTCATCGGTGGTCAGCTTGCCGCTCAGCGGCTCCAGCATACCGAGGTTGATCAGGTTGGAGTAGCCGGGGATGTCCTTGATGGAGAGGACATCCAGCTCGCCGTTGCCGCCGGCCAGCTGGGTGGCCAGCTGGGTCATGTAATCGGTGGAGCCAAGGTCGGTCATCTCGATGGTGACGCCGGGGTGGCTGGCCATGTAGCCGTCTGCCAGCGCTGCCCAGTAGGCGGTGGAGTCCTTGTCCCACAGCGCCCAGTTCAGGGTGACGCTGTCGCCGGAGGCCGTGCTCTCTGCGGTGGCCTCGGTGGAAGATGCCGTGCTTGCAGGGGTGGAGTCCGTGGTGGAAGCGGAGCTGCCGCCGCAGGCTGCCAGGCTCAGGGCCATGGTGCCGGCCAGCCCAAGGGCTGCGAATCTTTGCATTTTACGCATACTAATTTCTCCTCCTAAAAAGAAATCGTTACTTGCGGGAAGGCTTTCTGCAGAGGGCCTGTCCCTTTCGTTGTCATTATCATACACCCGCTGCCCGCCGAAAGCGATGGTATATTTTTGGTTACTTTTGCAATATTTACGGCAGTTCCGCAAAGGAGACCGCCAAAACATGTAATATTTCAAGAAACCTGCAATATTCATCTTTCTTACAGTTATAGACAAGCAAATACGCGCTATTTTGTCATATTTGTACAGTTTTATTCTTGACAGCAGCCTGTCTGATAGGGTATATATGTATATACAGGACCATTCAAAAAGCTGCTTCTCACCTTATTATACTATACAAGGAGCCTTTATGGGCAAATTCAACCTGCATCGGGGCAGCCTGCAGCTGCGGGTGCTGACGCTGACCCTGCTGTTCACGCTGGGCGTGTCGATCGTCATCACAGTCAGCAACATGCACCAGCTCAACGCTGAGTGGGAGCGTACCACCCTGCTGAATGCCGAGTATGCCCTGCAGACTGCAGCCGCCGCCATCTACCGCGACCTTGACGAGGTGGACGATCTGGCAAGCTGGTGCGCCTACAATCCGTCAATGCGCACCTACCTGCTGACCGATTCCGCCGGCAACAATCAGGCGCTTTCGATGTACCCGATGATCTCAGCCAAATACAACTCCATGCGCACGCTGCCGTATATCCAGCGGTTCATGCTCATCAACGCCGCCGGGCGGCCGATGATGTTCGGCACGGCTGCCACCAATGTCGTGGCGCTGACCCCGGAGCTGCTGCAGACGATCCCCGGCTACAACGAGGCCAGCTACGGCTGGGCGTATATCACCCGCGACCCGTTGGCGCTGACCACTCAGGCGGCGCAGACGATCCCGATCTGCCGCGCCCTGACCCTGCCCGGCACCGACCGCACAGCGCATGTCTGCATCTTTGTTTCCCCTTCCGTCATCACGGCGCCGCTGCGCGGCTTTACCCTGTCAGAGGGCGGGAAGCTGCTGTGGGAGATGGGCGAGCATATCTACACCGTGCAGAACAACACCCTGACCGAGCTTGACACCGACCGTACTTATTATAAGGACACCCGCCCCTTTGACGCCGAGACCCTCGACAGCCTGACCGAGGTATACGAGCGCGGCAGCGGCGTCAACACCCAGCTTATCGTGCGGTATCCCATCGGGGTGCATGATCTCTACCTGATCGAGGTCCTGCCCAACGGACCGCTGCAGCGGCAGATTCCCTATCTGTCGGCCTCACTCATATTCAGTCTGGCGGCCATTCTGGCGCTGGGCAGTGCGCTGGCATTTCTTCTGCACAGGATGATCGCCCGCCCGATCACGGCGCTGCAAAGCCGGATCGAGGCGGTCGGCAGCGGCGATTTTTCCGCTGACCCGGCCATTGAGTGGGACAACGAGCTGGGCGACATCGGCCGCGGCATCAATAAAATGTCGGGCAACATCACCGCCCTGATGGACCGCCGCCTTGAGGACGAAAAGCAAAAGCAGGACCTTGAATACCGGATGCTGCAAAACCAGATCAACCCGCATTTCATCTACAATACCCTCAACAGCATCAAGTGGATGGCTACCATCCAGCATGCGCCCGGCATTGCCGAGATGGTCACGGCGCTCTCCCGCCTGCTGAAAAGCGTTTCCAAGGGCAATGAGCGGCTTGTGCCGCTGTATGAGGAGTTTGCCCTGCTCAACGACTATTTCACGATCCAGCAGTACCGCTACGGCGGCACGATCACCCTTGATGTCAGCTATATCGAGGACGAAAACCTTACCCACAGCTGCCTGATCCCCCGCTTTACGCTGCAGCCGCTGGTCGAGAACGCCATCTTCCACGGCATTGAGCCGAAGGGCAGCGCCGGTGAGGTGACCCTGCGGGTCGAGCGGGACGCTGCAAACGGCGATGTGCTGATCCTCCTGAGCGATGACGGTGTGGGCATGACCCCTGCGCAGGCCGCCAAAGCCCTGCAGGAGCCCGGCCCCGAGGAGGCCGCCGCCAAATACCGCCATGTGGGCATCTGGAATGTTCACCGCCGGCTGCAATACAGCTTCGGCGATGCCTACGGCCTGCGCATCGAGAGTGAACCGGGCGTAGGCACGACCGTAACGGTGCGGCTGCCGGACGCCAAAAAGGCCTCCCCCGCAGGGGAAGCCGTCCGCAAAGCAGACTGATGCAGCCCGGCTTTGCCGCGTCTGCCCGCCCATGGGTTTATACCCCTGCCTCTCCCCAACAGGAAGGCATCCCCCAAAATGAGGTGTTACCGTGACAAAAATTTTCTTGGTCGATGATGAGCCGCTGGTCCTCATCGGTATGCAGGGCATGCTGAATTGGGCCGAGCTTGGCTACACCGTGGTCGGCACCGCCCGCAACGGGGCCGAGGCCCTCAAGGCCATCGGAGAGACCTACCCCGACATCGTTGTTTCCGACATCCGTATGCCGGTCATGGATGGTTTTACGCTGGCGGAGAGCTGCCACAAGGACGGCTCTGCCCTGCCGGTATTCATCATGCTGACCAGCTATGAGGAATTTGACTATGTAAAGCGCAGCATGCGGCTGGGCGTGGTGGACTACCTTGTCAAGATCGACCTGACTGCCGAGAGCCTGACCGCCGCGCTGGACAAGGCCCGCGCCGCTGTGGAGAAGGAGCGGCGGCTGCAGGCCCCCGCTGCCCCCGCCGTGAGCATGGACAGCTACCGCGACCGGCTGTTTTTGCAGCTGTACGGCGGTCTGCTGACCGACCGCGCCGCCTTTGACCGCCAGTGTGCCGAGCTGGGGCTGGACTTCCACGCCCCGCAGTATGTCGTGGCGCTGGGCAGCATCCGCACCCCGGAGCTTTCGACCGAGCAGCTGCTCACCCTGAGCACCGGCGTCACCCGCATGGCGGCTGAAACGCTGCCCAAATACCGTCCCTGCCGCGTGATCGGCATGGATCTGCAGCATTTTTCGGCGCTGCTGCCCCTGCAGGAGGGCGAGGACCCCGAGACCGCGCTGACCCCCGCCCTGCAGGCCACCGGGCAGATCCTTTACAACTATTTCAGCTCCCAGATCTACTGGGCCGTGGGCCGCGCGGTGCCGGACATTCTGCAGATCTCCCAAAGCCGGCAGGATGCACTGGCCGCCCAGCAGCTGCTGCGCAGCGAGTCTCCCCTTGCCTTTTACCATGAGAAGCCCAACACCCCGCTGGATCACCGCGCACAGGTCGTGGCGCAGGTGCAGCAGTACATCCGGGCACATCTGGCCGAAAAGCTGACCCTCAACGATGTAGCTGCGGTGTTCAACTTCAGCCCCAACTACCTGAGCCAGCTTTTTGCACAAAACAGTGAGCGCGGCTTTGTGGAGTATGTCACCACCGCCCGCATCGCCGCCGCCAAGGAGCTGATGGCCGCCACCGACCTGAAGATCTATGAGGTCAGCAGCCGGGTAGGCTTTGACAGCGCCTTCTATTTCAGCAAGGTGTTCAAAAAGCTGGAGGGAGCCAGCCCCCGCGAATATATCCAGAGAATGAAGGGATCGTATGTTGATGCAAAGGATGACGCCGCGCTTTGACGCGATGCGCCCCACGCTTTACCCGCCTTACCGCGACCGCGCGGCGTGGCAGGCCCTGCCGGGCGCTGCGCGCTGGCAGGCGGCGGGACAGGCCGCCCTGCGCGATGCCGCCGCAGTGCCGCAGCTGCCGCTCTCGCTGTGGCTGCAATTTACCCAAAACGGAGACCGCGCCCGATGGGAACACGCCTATTTTGCCCGCCGCCGCACCCTCTGTGCGCTGGCAATGGCCGAGGCCGTGACCGGGGACGGCAGCTATCTGCCCGCTATCGCCGATGCCGCATGGGCGATCTGCGAGGAAAGCGCGTGGCAGCTGCCCGCCCACAACAGCTATATCCGCGACACGCCCCAGCTGCCGCTGCCCGATGTAACGCGGCCGATCGTGGACCTGTTTGCCGCCGAGACCGGCGCACTGCTGGCCACTGTGTACGGCCTGCTGGGTGCCGCCCTTGACGAATACGCGCCCGGGCTGGCGGCACGGCTGCAGCATGAGGTCGAGCGCCGCATCCTGACGCCCTACCGTACCGAGCATTTCTGGTGGATGGGCCGCGATGACGAGCCGATGTGCAACTGGACACCGTGGTGTACCCAGAATGTCCTGCTGGCCGCCGCGCAGTGCGCCCCGGTTGAGGCGCTGCCCGCCTATGTCGGGCAGGCCGCCTACAGCCTTGACTGCTTTTTGAAGGATTACGGCCCGGACGGCTGCTGCAGCGAGGGCGCACAGTACTACCGCCACGCCGCGCTGACGATGTTCAACGCGCTGGACCTCTTGTGCAAAATCGCCCCCGGCGTCTTTGACGACATCTGGGCTGAGCCGAAGATCAAAAACATGGCCGAGTACATTGTCAACATGCACATTGCCGGGCCGTACTACCTGAATTTTGCTGACTGCAGCCCGCTGGCCGGGGCCCGCGGCGTGCGGGAGTACCTGTTCGGCAAGCGGGTCGGCAGCCTGCCGCTGATGACGCTGGCCGCCCACGACTGGGCTGAAACGCTGCGCACCCCTGACCCCGACCGACTGCACCACCCCGATGACAGCGAGGGCATCAACCTGTTTTACCATCTTCAGACCGCACTGGCCGAGCAGGAGGTGACTGCCTTTGCCCTGCGCGCATCCCCTGCCGCGCCGGGGGATGTCTGGTATCCGAGCGTCGGTATTCTCGTCTGCCGCCGCGGCGCTTATGCACTGGGCGCCAAGGCGGGCAGCAACGCCGACAGCCACAACCACAACGATGTGGGCAGCGTGACGCTGTATAAAAACGGGGCACCGCTCCTGATCGATGTGGGTGTGGAGACCTACAGCAAAAAGACCTTCAGCCCGCAGCGGTATGAGATCTGGACGATGCAGTCCGGCTGGCACAACCTGCCGGAATTTGACCCCGACGGTGCGGCGTATCAGCAGCAGCCCGGTGCGGCCTTTGCCGCTGCCGGGGTCGCCGTGGCCGACACATTGGACAGCATCGCAATGGACCTTGCCCCTGCCTACGGCGCCGTGCCGGGGTTGGGGTACTACCGCCGCGCCGTGCGCCTGACTGCCGATGGGCTGACCCTGTGCGATGAGACCGACTACCCCGGCGAGGTCGCCTTGACGCTGATGAGCGTTGAAAAGCCCGCCGCAGACGGCAGCACCGTGCAGTTCGGCACCTTAGCGGCCGCCCGTGCGGATGGGGCTGTGCGCATCGTGACCGAGGCGGTAGCCGTCACCGATGCCCGGCTGCGTCAGGCCTGGCCGGACACCCTCTACCGCACCCGCCTGTATTTCACCGGGCAGCTTGCCCTTACCGTTTTCTGAAAGGATGATACCCATGGAGCTTTTGAAGTTAAAGATCCTTGACGCCGAGGGCCAGACCCTCATGACCGCGCCCGGTGCGGAGCAGGTCAGCCTTGTGTACATGAACGCCTACAAGCCGGGGGACCGCGTGGCACTGGAGATCGGCACACCCGGGCAGTATATCGTGATCCAGTTTGAGGACACGATGGCCCCGGCGCTCGTCTATGTCGTCAAGCGGGAGATCAACTTCCACATTCCGTTCGGCGAGCAGGCCATCACCTACAGCCCCAAAAGCTTTTCCGGGTGCTGCCACATCATCCGCGCCCGCTTTGCCACCGAGGCGGAGATCAAGGCGCGGCGCAACCTTGCGTTCAACCCCTATGACGAACACGGTGATACCGGCTTCTTCCCCCATGCGTCCGCCAATGTGGAGACCCGCGGCGAGGCCGTGTTTGCCGCCCGCAACGCCGTGGACGGCGTGTATGAGAATGACGCCCACGGCACCTGGCCGTACCAGAGCTGGGGCATTAACCGCGACCCCAATGCCGCGCTGACGCTGGATTTCGGCCGCGCCGTGATCGTGGACGAGCTGCGCCTGACGCTGCGCGCGGATTTCCCGCACGACAGCTACTGGACGCAGGCGACCGTGGCGTTTGATGACGGCAGCCGCGAGGTTTTGCAGCTGACCAAGACCGCCGCCCCGCAGACCTTTGCGATCACCCCGCGCACCGCAAAAAGCCTGAAGCTGTTTGAGCTGAAAAAGGCCGAGGACCCGTCCCCGTTCCCCGCGCTGACCCAGCTTGAGGCATGGGGCACCGAGGCACCGTAACCCCCGCCAAGCCGCAAAAAGCCGCACACACCTCGCAGTGTGTGCGGCTTTTTGTCATAGCAGCAACAAATCCCCGCCCGTTTCCGGGCGGGGACTGTGCAAACACGATCTTATATCGTCAGAGGCTCAGCGCGTTTCGTGCTTTTTCTTTTTCAGCAGGGCCAGCAGGCCGACCGCTGCCAGACTGACCAGTGCAATGCCTGCGACCGGGAGCAGCGGGAAGCTGTCCGAGGTCTGGGGAATCAGCCCGCTCTTGGCAGGCACCGCAGCCTTGTTATCGGCTGCGCCTGCAGGCTTGGCGGTACCGCTTGCAGCAGCGGCGGTGCCGCCCGCATTGCCTGCTGCGGTATTGCTGCTGTTGCCGGCATTCGTGTTGCTGCCGGTGTTGCTACCGGTGCTGCCGCCGGGGGTCGTGCCGGTGCTGCCGGTGCCCGGCGTCACCACCGGTCCGGAGGCAGGCTTGGCCTTCCAGCCGATGGCAAAGGGAGAGAAGGAGCCTACATGCACCTTGAGCTTGCCGTTCGCAGCGTCCAGCTCCGGGTCTTTCAGCAGCTCAACCTCACCGGCATGGTCGCGGGTGCAGAGCATGTGCGCCACTTCAATATCGAACTGGCTGAAATTCTCTGCGGTCACACCATCGGGCAGGTCGAACCAGACATCCATGCCCCCTGCAGGGAAGCTGTTTTCCTCGGCTTCGATCAGGCTACCGTCACCGAAATCCAGCATCAGCTTCACATCGTAGATGCTCACCTTGCAGCCGCTGATCTCATCGGAGAGCTGCTTTACCAGCTCTTTCTCAATTTTTTCGGTTGTAGTAAACGCTGTATTTTGCAGTGCCTCCGGCACGCTGGTCAGGCCCTTCGTCACAACGACCTTCGTCTCGGCGGGCTGACGCTGCACGCCCAGCCAGCTGATGACAGGTGCCTGGCTGCCGGTGGCGGTCACCGTGTAGTAAACGGTTTTTTGACCGTCCAACTTGAACACAGCCTTGTTGAGGATATCCCCGCTGCTGCCGTTCAGGTTCAGGGTCGCGGTCTCGCTCAGGGCGTTGCCCTCGGCATCGGTGACCACGGCGGTCATCGGGCGGTTCTGGCCCCACCATTCATGGTGGGCGCTCGTCAGGATGTAGCTGCCTGCAGGCAGGGTCAGGGCGTAGGTCAGGGTCTCGCCCGCTTTATTTTCGCGGCCGTAGATGCCGGTCGCGGTCTTGTCAGCGGTGGAGCTGTAGCCCTTGGTACCGGCATCCGTATCGACAAGACCCCAGTCATTATCGGCGGTCTTGCGCTGGTCAAAGGCTTCATTCAGCAGCTTGCTGCCCAGAGCCTTTTTGTACAGCGTATAGCTCTCGGTCGTGCCGCCGCTGACGGCTGCCGGATCACCGGCCACACTGTCGATGAATACCACGGTATCGCCGGGGATAACTTCGCCGATCTTGACACTGACAGTCAGCTTCTCGCCCAGCGGGTTGACGGCCCCTTTGACGGTGCCCTGGATCTCGGCCGCACCGTAGGCATTGGCATTCAGTGCGTTCATATCCACATTCCAATCCACAGGCAGGGTCGCGGTGGTGCCGTCCGTCTTTTTGACCTCGACCGCGGCGGGCAGGCTGCCGATGCCGCTGCCGGTGACATAGCTTTCCAGCGCAGGCAGCTTGGTCAGCACCTCGGTAACTGCACCCTCGGCGGCAGGCAGGCGGTTGCCGATGGTGTTCAGCGCGTCCACCTTGAGCGTGCCGGATTTCAGCACAACCTTGACAGTGTGCTTGCCGGCGGCAAGGTCGGACAGAATGTACGCCTCACCGCGGGTGTGGGCGGCCTTGGTGGCGGCGTTTTCAACCTTCATCACGCCGTCCACATAGACATCGATCACAGCGGAGCCGTTGTTGCTGCCCATGATGGCAAAGCCGCTGCCGTCCACCGCAAAGGTGAACGCCGCACCGGCGGTGCTGGCCTCAGACATCGTGCGGTACCAGTTGTCAGCGCTGCCGCCGCCCGGGTTGTTGATGGCCCATGCACCCTCATAGACAACGCCATCGTCCTGACCATCGATCATGGCAGTGGCGTAGGGAATGCCGCCCTTGACGGTCCTGATTTCCAGATTGTCCGCATAGACCTGCGTCCAGTTGGAGCTGATCTTCACACGGCCGGAGAGCATCGGATTTGCATCGGTGTAGCTGGTGACAAGCGTGCCGTTGATATAGGCATAGACGGTGTCGCCCAAGCCGATGAGCTTTACATTGTACTTGCCAGCATCATCCTTGGCAACACTGCCGCTGGCCACAGCGGAGCCGATGCGGAACAGCTTCCAGCTGCCCGCGCCGTTGAGCTCCAGCGTGTAGCCGCTGTTGTTCCAGTTCATGCCGGTCTGCGCACGGATGGTCAGCCGCTCATACCGGTTGGCATCGGCGTTGGGCAGCTCCATATCCACCGAAGCGCTGTAGTCCATCCAGCGCCAGTCCCCCACGATGGTAGCCGGGTCACCGCCGTTCCACTGGGTCACGCCGGCGGCGTTCTCCTGCTTTAAGCGGCCGTTCTCCACGATCCATGCGCCGTGGGTGTCCAGCATGTAGCGGGGCTCATTGCCGCGGTCCACGATGTAGTTGAGTTCCTCCTCCTTATAGTCGAAGTTATCGGCGTAGAGGTAGTCATCGGCCGTATCAGCCTTCTTGCCGGTCGCATCGGTGTCCAGCACCGCGCGGGTCGCAGTCTGGATGTAATCGCCGCTGCCGTCCTCAGTGGGGAAGCGCTCCGGCTCAGTATCCAGCGTAGTGGCGGTCACAACACTGTAGGCCGGTACGGTCACATAGGCGATGCCGCCCTCGATCTTGGCGTCCTCGCCCTTCTGCATATAGCTGTCGGTCGCGGTCGTCCAGATGTGCAGGGCCTCGGCCTTCAGCGCCATGTCGGACAGCTTGACGGCAAAGGTCTTTTCGTTGCGGGTGTTGTTGACGAACACCGTGGAGAAGTTCTGCTTGTCGGGTGCTGCCAGCGTCATATAGCTGGCGTTTCCGTCAATGCCTGCGGTGGCATGCTCGTTCGAGCTGGCACCGAAGGACGCAAAGGTAGCGCCCGGCAGCACGCGCCAGATACCGGCGGTGTTGCTTGCATTCTCCCAGCCGGTCTTGGCAAACTTGGTGATATGGCCCAGCATGTAAAGCACAGGGTCATAGTGGATATAGCCGCTCCACGGGTCGCGGGCGGAGAGCAGCTCCTTATGGCCGTACTGGATGCCCTCGTAGAAGGCGCCGATGGCCGGCTGGAACATGTACATCGTCCGGCGGGAGCCGACAAAGGCGTTGGGGAAGCTGTCCAGCAGCGCCAGCGGGCTTTGGTAGCCGCCGATGGTGCCTGCACCGTACTCGGCGGTCTTGTTCTCCTGCAGCTCGGAATAACCGAAGGTCGCACAGCCCTCGCTGTACCAGACCTCCTTGTCATCCACATCGGCCATCTTGATATAGTCATCGGTGGCGTTGGTGCGGTAGTGGAAGCCGATGGCATCCACCGCGTCATACAGGTCCTTGTCACCGCGCATCATGGGTACGATCTTCAGGCCCTTGTTCTCATCCGAGGCCACGATCTTGATGCTGCGGTAGGCCTGCTTGGCCTCCTCGGTAAAATATTCCGGGAAATCCGTCTCGTTGGCAATGGCGTTGGCGAAATATTTGATGATCCCGCTGTCAGGATTGCCGGTCTCGTTCGTGTCGGGGTTGATGTAATCCACGACATAGCCGTACTTCTCGTAGGCGTCAAAGATCGTTTCCTTGTACCATTTGTAGTTGGCGGCATACCAGTCTGTGCCTTTGTAGGCGTTGACCCAGTTCGGGCAGCCCCAGCGCAGGATCGACACCTTGACATTCGGGTTGATCGTCTTGGCATCGGCGGCCATGACAAAGCCGGGCGAGCGGGAGGCATCTGCCTCCTCGTCCTCGTACCGCATGGTGCAGGCCTCGGCACCGGTAGAGTTGTTGCCGTCGTTGCCCATCTCCATCTTGATGTTGCTGAACAGCGGGTAGTCACCGCCGAACAGATAGCGCATCATGGCCCAGTAGGCGTCAGGGCTTTCGGCCTTGTAGTCAAGCAGCAGGTTGCTGGTGGAGTTGCCGTTCAGCATGCCGAGCCCCTTATAGGTCCAGCCGTTGACATTCTGGGCGGCCTGCTCGACCTCCGCACCGGTGACGGTGACAACGCCGTCCACCGCGACAACCGCATCGGCCGCCGCCTTGCGGGCGGCAGTCTCGACCTTGGCGGCCTCGGCGTCCGCCGCACCGGTCACGACCAGCTCGTCATACAGGCCGGTGCGCATAAAGCCGGTGCCGAAGGTGGCGCCCACGGCGCCCACGATGCCGGACTTCTCGCTGAGCTTGAAGCCGATGCCGGTGGCAGGCAGGACCTCCTCGCCGTTCAGATAGACGGCCACCGTGCCCTCGGTGTCATTCTCGGCATAGACAAGGGCCAGGGCGTTCCATTCTCCGGCGGTCATCGCCTTGGAGAGCTTGTGCTCCGTACCGTTGTTGACCTTCAGCACAGCTGTGCCGTCCGTCTTGCAGGGCACAATGCGGAAGTTTGCACCGGCATCGCTGCCGACAAGCAGCGCCGAGGTGTTGTCATGCGCAGCATCGAATTTGACATTCGCATACAGAGTGAAGCGGCTGCGCTTGAAGAAGACGTCCCCCTCCTGCAGGGCACCGCCGCCGTCCACAGCGGAGTTGCTGCCGCTGATCCATTCAGCGGTTACCTTGACCTGCTTGCCGGTGGACAGCGACTCCACCAGAGAAGCGCCGCTGCGCACCGCAACAAGGTCTTGATCCTCCAGCACCTTGCCGAAGTTCTCATTCTCGGAGTCCTGCACCGCAGCGCTCATCACCTCGGCAGCTTGTGCAGCGGTCTCCTCGGCCGCAGGCTCTTCCGCCGGGGCGGGGGTCTGCTCAGCCGCCGGTTCCTCAGCCGGGGCGGGGGTCTGCTTAGCCGCCGGTTCCTCAGTCGGGGCAGGGGTCTGCTCGGCCGCCGGTTCCTCGGTCGGGGCAGGGGTCTGCTCGGCCGCCGGTTCCTCAGTCGGGGCAGGGGTCTGCTCGGCCGCCGGTTCCTCAGTCGGGGCAGGGGTTTCCGTCTCGTTGGCGGACGGTGCAGGGGCCTGCTCCTGCTGCGCGATTGCTGCAGCCGGCTGTGCTTCCTCGGCAAAGACCTGTGTGGGGACCATACCGGCCAGCATACCGACGCACATTGCCGCTGCAACCAGCTGTTGGCATCTGCGCTTTGCTTTTCTCATGGTTTTTCATCCTCTCTTTAAAAATCGGGCTTTTCATGGCAGTGGGTTTCTCTTATCATAGCGCAGTTGCGCGCTTTCTCCCATGTCCGATTTTATGAGGAACCTGCAAATTTTTCCGTTTATGAAAAGCGCACACATTTTGCGCAAGACATACAATTATTGCTGTTTTTGTGTAAGAATTTCTATTGCCTTTCCCGCCTGAACCTGCGATAGTATAAGGTTACAACAAACGCCCTGAGATGGACAGTTTGTTCGGGATATCCTGTACTCTGCACCTTATCCCCGGACGGCTGCACAGCCCATGTTCCCGACTTCCCAAAAATTGCTACCCAAGCAGCTACGCTGGATGCTGCCCTGCTCGAAGTCAAGCAGCAAATCGAAAAAGCCCTGCGCCAATACAAGAACCCGCCCATTCCCACCAAACAGGAACAGATTGTCGTGCCAAACAACAGCGTGTTGGTACTCGTCAAGGCAAGCTGACTACACTGACCGCTCGTATTTTTACCTGCCAACTCCGCAAAATTTATCCACAAAAAGCGCCCGGACGGTTGAAAAATTCAGCCGTCCGGGCGCAGTCATTTTGCCGTTTTGGGGTCATTTTGGGGTCAAAGTTATCAGATCGTTACCACTTTTGTCATAAAGTAGAAAAAAGCTCGTTGAAACTTGTCGTTTCAACGAGCTTTTGTTGTCTGAGTGTGACAAAAAAGATACCCTGCAGTGTATTTGTTTTTTTACAGAAAACCATTGCGCTTATTTTTTGATTATAGTTGCAGCATTAGTGCCTTTGCTATAAATTGAGATGTATCTAATTCTTTATATCAATATATCTTATTAATAGAACACGCAAACGCACGCGTGCGTTTGCGTGTGTTATTCTTTGGGTAAATATTTTGCTCCTGCACCTCGTCCACTTAAAACCAAGCGATCTGACTTCACCAGTTTTTGCAACAATCGAAATGACTGCGGTGGTGTTATATGGAGCAATTCTGCAACATCCGAACGCGATAGTAGTGCTTATTATTTAGTAAAGCGAAAGGGTCTGTTGGCTTCAAGTTGTTTCCAACATTCCTTTTTTTATACTTGTTATATCTTTGATTTCTTATATTTTATGACTCGCATTTTGTCCCATTTATGATTTGCAAATCACTGATTTCTTATGCCTCTTACCCCTTCTTCCGCCATCAGGATTCCAAACTGCAATTGCAGTATTTTTAGTATATCATCATTCGTCATTTGTTCTAATGAACGTCCCCTTATCGCAATCGGCACAGTCACTCCTAATGCCAGTTCGGGATAGCTCATGCAATTTTTCTCTACTTGTCCAATCGCAGTATTCCTATCGAACGGAGATTTTAACATTTCCTTTTCCGTATCAATAATATCTTTTTGCCGCGGCGTAAGTACGTTTTCCTGTTTAAGTATCTCTGTGCCTGTGCTAATAAAATCCATGCTTTTCTCCTTTGTTCTGTATGTAGTCGTTCCCTTAAAATTAGCACATATTCACAGTATAGAACGTCGAAATATCGCCTATAAATTATACTTTTCTCGCCTCCTTTGCTATACTGGAATCCTCACACTATTTTAGCAAAGGAGTTCACCAATGGGCAAAAAGCATTACTCGCAATCTATCAAAGATGAAGCCGTTCTTTTCTACGAGCTCGGTCACTCATTCGCGGAAACACAAGCCAAGTATGGCATGGCTGAAAGCACATTCTTTACATGGAAGCAGAAATTTGATAAGGCTCATCCCGTACATGCGGCTATTACCACCAACCGGGCAACCAGCCACAAATCTAAGCGCCACCTTGAAAAACTTGCGCTGGAATTAGAGGTCCTTCGGCAGTGTCCGTGCGGCAGTAAAGCCTCTATCGCCGAAAAAGTAGCTGCTGTTAATGCATTGTGCGGGCGCTATTCCATCCACGTTTTATGCGACGCACTAAGCCTACCGCGCGGAACTTACTACAACCGTAAGCGGCGCGAGGGGCAACGGACTTCTTATGAGATAAATGATGAAAAGCTGAAGCCTCTGATTCGTCAAATCTTCCACGACAGTAAGAACCGTTTTGGCAGAAAGCCAATTCATCACAAACTTGCAGAACTAGGCTACAAAGTCAGTGAAAAGCGCATCGTTCGTCTTATGAAGGAGATGGGATTATCCGTTGCAAAACCGTGCTACAAGGCAGAGCATCAAAAAAGTCTGCCGCGTGCTTATTTCAGAAATTTGTTAGCACGCCAATTTGACCAGCCTCAGCCCAATCTAATTTGGGTCAGCGATATCACCTATATCAAAGTGCTCGACCAATATTACTATATCTGCGTGGTGCTGGACCTGTTCTCACGGCGTATACTTTCGTACAGCATATCGGATTTCATCAACACAGCTCTTACGCTTGCTGCTTTTGATGACGCTTTCCAGTCTCGGGATCCCCCGCAAGATCTGATGTTCCACAGTGACCAAGGCGCACAGTATACATCCTACATTTTCCGCGCACATTTAAAAGAGCTTCATATAAAGCAATCCTTTTCCACACCCGGCACACCTTACGACAATTCCGTCTGCGAGTCGTTTTTCCACACGCTGAAAAAGGAGGCGCTTTATCACCACCTGTATGGCACACCGCAGGAACTGCAAGCCGTTCTGGACGAATATATTAATTTCTACAACAGCCAACGCCCGCATAGAAAACTAAACATGAAAACGCCGAACCAATATGAATCGGCGTTCTATTCTGGCTGCTTATAAAAAGAAAAGTTCCCACCTTCAAACCGGAGTTACCGGGTTCAAAAGTGGGAACCTATTCAATGGTTGCGGAGACAGGACTTGAACCTGCGACCTCCGGGTTATGAGCCCGACGAGCTACCATCTGCTCTACTCCGCGATATATGACACACACGCTGTTTTGCGGTGCTTGATTATAATACCACAGCACGGCGTGTGTGTCAATAGGTTTTACGAAAAAAGTTTGTGCCTTTTTATGGCTGATTGCTCAAATCCAATCAGACAATGCCTTGGCTCATCATGGCGGAGGCGATCTTCTCGAAACCGGCGATGTTGGCACCGGCAACCAGGTTGCCCTTCATGCCGTACTTCTCGGCGGTGGTGGCGGCAGTCTTGTAGATGTTGACCATGATGTTGTGCAGACGCTCATCGACCTCCTCGAAGGTCCAAGACAGGCGCAGGCTGTTCTGGCTCATCTCCAAGCCGGAGGTGGCAACACCGCCGGCGTTGGATGCCTTAGCCGGGGCAAACAGGATGCCGTGGCTCTGCAGGTAAGCGATGGCCTCGGGGGTGGAAGGCATGTTGGCACCCTCGGCTACGCAGTAGCAGCCATTGGCAACCAGAGCCTTGGCACCGTCCAGGCGCAGCTCGTTCTGGGTGGCGCAGGGCAGGGCGATATCGCAGGGAACCGTCCAGATACCCTGGCTGCCCTCGACGTACTTAGCAGTCGGGACATAATCCAGGTAGGTCTTGATGCGGGCGCGCTTGACCTCTTTGATCTCCTTGATGACCTTGTAGTCAATGCCGTTCTCGTCCACGATGTAACCGTTGGAGTCAGACATGGCGATGACCTTGCCGCCCAACTGGGTGGCCTTCTGGTTGGCGTAGGTGGCCACATTGCCGGAGCCGGAGATGACCACGCGCTGGCCCTCGAAGCTCTTGCCGGCGTCAGCCAGCATCTCCTTGGCAAAGTAGCACAGGCCGTAGCCGGTGGCCTCGGTACGGGCGAGAGAGCCGCCGAAGGGGATGCCCTTGCCGGTCAGCACGCCGGTGTACTCATTCTGCAGGCGCTTGTACTGGCCGAACAGATAGCCGACCTCGCGGCCGCCGACGCCGATGTCACCGGCGGGCACATCGGTATCCGGGCCGATGTGGCGGTACAGTTCGGTCATAAAGCTCTGGCAGAAGCGCATGACCTCGGCGTCAGACTTGCCATGGGGGTCGAAGTCGGAACCGCCCTTGCCGCCGCCCATGGGCAGGCCGGTCAGGCTGTTCTTGAAGCACTGCTCAAAGCCCAGGAACTTCAGGATAGACAGGTTGACAGAGGGGTGGAAACGCAGGCCGCCTTTGTAGGGGCCGATGGCAGAGTTGAACTGGACGCGGTAGCCGCGGTTGACCTGGACCTTGCCAGCGTCATCGACCCAGGGCACACGGAACATGATGATGCGCTCGGGCTCGACAAGGCGCTCGATCAGGCCGGCCTTCTCATATTCGGGGTGAGCCTCAACAACAGGCTCGAGGCTCTCGAGGACTTCCTCGACCGCCTGCAAAAACTCCTTCTGCTCAGGGTTACGCTTTGCAAGGCCCTCATATACACCCTGCAGGTAAGCATTCTGAATTGCCATAAGTAGAACACTCCTTTATATAAATTCAAACACCGCCTTCATGTTACCACCACAAAAGAAATTTTTCAAGAGTTTTTTGTTTACTTTTCAAAATTTTGTTTGCTGTTGGCGGGCCTGTGTGTTTAATACGTGGACAAATTAGCGTTTTCGCGCATAATTATACAAGGGCATACGGCTGGTCGTATTGCATCAGCCCTGCCACATTGTTATTTCCTGCCAGTCAGTGCTGTCCGCCAGCAGCTGCTCCGGGGTGATCAGTGCCATGCCGAGACAGCTTCGCTGCTCGTCGGCCGCAGTCTCGATAAGCCAGCGGCCATCGTTGGTTTGGGCCAAAACGGTGACTCTTCTGTCATAGGACAGGCCCTCGCGTTTTTGCGTTACCTCTTTAATCTCGCCCGTTTCCAAATCCATAAAATAGGGGATTTCGCGGTTTGTTCCGCTGTTTGAGTAGCACATTCCAAGCCACCGCGTGCTCTGGTCGCCGTGCACGGGCAGTATTCTTTGCCCTATGGACAGCCCGAAGTGCTCATCCGGCCACGTATCCCACATTTTTTCCTCTGTGCCCATGGCTGGGTCAACGACAGTCAGGCTCAGTTTGATATCGGTGCCATCGTTCTGCGGGAGATAATCCACAAAGTAAAGTTTGCCGTTTGCCGTGCCATCATAGCCGCTGAACCGCGCGTCTGTGGGGTTGTAGGGGCGCTCGGCCAGCTTGGTGCGTGTGCCTGTGCGCGGGTCCCAGCAGTCAAATTCAAGCGTCGCGCTCTGGACGGCGGCGGCATACTCTTCGCCGTTTTTGGGCAGCGGCGCGTCGGTCACGTAATGGACCGTCAGCAGGCCGTCGTCATAGCAGCCCAGCATCAGTTCCGACGGCAGCATGGTAAACCTGTCAAGCTGCCCACTGGCAAGGTCGATGCGGCAGGCAGGCGTTGCCTCACTCGGCAGCACCGTCTTGTCTATGCCGTACAGCGCCGTGCCATCGCAGTAGGCAATATCGCAGTTGCCCACCCCATTGATTTCCTGCATGGCCTTGCCCGCGGCGGGGTCGACGGTGTAGATTTGCACGGGGCAGCCTCTGTCCTCGACATGGCAGACGCGCAGCGGGTCGTCCGTGATGACCAAGTTGCGACCGGGGTCGTCTGTAAAATAGGCGGGGCAGGCGTCGCTGTCATGGGCACAGCCGGGAACCGCGCAGTTGACGGTTTGCGTAGCTGCGGCATAGTCGGTTTTTAGCAGCAGACTGTCCTCGCCGCGGGGGACAAAGGCATAGTAGGTGTCGCCATTGTTGTACGAGTTGGCCACCGGGTAGAAGGGGGCTGTGGTTGTGGCAGGGGTAGTTGCTGCGGTCGGTTCCGGGGTCGAGTTTGCGAGAGGGGTGGACGCTGTGTCTGGGGCAGATGCACAGGCGGCAAGGGTGAGGGCGGCGGCGAGGATGAGGGGAATGCGTTTTTTCATAGGGGCCTCCTTTTTTTGATGTGAGCTGTGATGGCAAGGCTGCAAAGCCCCTCAGGCCTCGTAAACTCGGCCAGCTCCCCTGGAAGGGGAGCCTCCCCTCACAGGGGAGGTGGCGAGCGGATCGACGCCGGAGGGGCTTTGCGACGTTACCCCTGCCACATTGTCACGGTTTCCTGCTCGGCGCTCCCGGCCATAAACTGCTCCGGCTCCACCAGGGCGTAGTTCTCACGGTTGGTCGTCTCATCCTTGCCGGTCGTTACCAGCCAACGGCCATCGGCGGCGGCAGCGCGGAAACCAACGGGCAGGCTGGTGCGCTGGCCGACAATCACGTTGCTCTCGCTCATTCGCAGGCTGTGGCCTTCGGCATCGCCCAGCGGCAGCTCCTGTGCCCCCTGTTTGGGCGTCCATATTGTCTCGGTCGTGCCGGTCGCTATGTCCAGTGTCTCCACGGCCACAGGCTCATACGCGGCGTAGGGTATCGGCTGACGCTTTTCAAAATACGCCTTGCCGCCGTACACGCCCAGCAAAGCCGACGTGTCGTAAGGGTAGGCAGCCAGCCGGGTACGGGTACCGTCGTTCGGGTCATAGAGGTCATACTCCGTCTCGGCACTCTGGATGGCAGCCTGGTACTGCTCCCGGTCAGTGGGCAGGGGCGCATCTGTAACGATGTGCGACGTCACCAGCGCGTCACCACAGACATCCAAAAACTGCTCCTGCGTCAGCAGCGGGAAGGTTTGTACCGCACCGTCGGCAAGGCTGATGCGGCAGCCTGTGGCGGTGGTGCCGTTCTCATCGTTCCACGCTGCGCCGTACACCGCCGCGCCGTCGCAATAGGCCATCACGTAGTCGCGCACTTCCTCGGGCAGGTCGATGCGCACCTTGCCGCCGCCCGGGTGGACGGTGTACAGGCAGGGCGGGGTGGTCTGCTCTGTCCAGCGGCCATAGAGGTCCGCTGTGATCTCATCGGCAGTCAGGCCCTCGTAGGAGAGGTCCGGGTGTTCGAGCTGGGGCTTGCCGTACTCTTCAAAGTATTCCTCCCAGGTTTGGGGGTTGCGATAGAACAGTATATGGTAGACGTAGAGGGTATCCCCCGCCGTAAAGACCGTGTACCGCCGCGCCCGCCCCGGGAAATAGGCCGGGCAGGCTTCACTGTCGTGGGCGCAGTTTGGCATGGTGCAGCAGACGGTTTGGGCGGCGGTAGCGTAGTCGGTTTTCAGCAGCAGGGCATGACCGGGATATGGGACAAGCTCGTAGTAAGCATCGCCGGTGTTGAAAGCCGTAGTGTAGCTTTCCAGTGGGTAGAAGTCGGTGGTCGCGGGGGCTGGGGTGGAGGTGGGTTCAGGCGCTTCCGGGGCAGGAGTTGGGGTAGTCAGCGGAGTTTCATCCGGGGCAGATGCACAGGCGGCAAGGGTGAGGGCGGCGGTGAGGATGAGGGGGACGAGTTTTTTCATGGGAACCTCCTTTTTTTGATGTGAGCTGTGATGGCAAGGCTGCAAAGCCCCTCAGGCCTCGTAAACTCGGCCAGTTCCCCTGGAAGGGGAGCCTCCCCTCACAGGGGAGGTGGCGAGCGGATCGACGCCGGAGGGGCTTTGCGACGTTACCCCTGCCACATTGTCACCGGCTGCCAGTCCGTGCTGCCGGCGGCGAACTGATCGGCGTCGATCAGGCCGTAGTCCGTGGTCCTGCCGGCGCTGTCTGCGCCGATGACGACCAGCCAGCGGCCATCGTGCGCTTTACCGCGCAGGCTGACGGCACCGCTGCCGGTCTGCAGCGCCTGCGTCACCGGTGTGATCTGCCCTGTTTCAGTATCCAGCAGGGCGCGGGCGGCGTAGCTTGTATTGTAGTTATCTCTGTACAGCCAGATATAACGGCCGCCGTCATCGCCCAGCACCCATTCCGCCTGCGGCCACGGGTCCCAGACGGTTTCGGCGCGGCCCTCGGCGTCCACTGTTGTCAGGACCGTGCGGCGGAAGCCGCTTCCCGGTATGATCGTGCGCTCCTCAAAGTAGGCCTTGCCGTTGTACACACCGATAAAGCAGCCGTTATTCTCATAGTCGGCATTGCTGTAGGGGCGCTCGGTCAGGCCGGTGCGCGCGCCCGTGCGGGGGTCAAGGCGGTCGATCTCCACCGTGGCGCTCTGGATGGCGGCGGCATACTGCTCCGCATCGGTGGGCAGCGGCGCATCGGTCACATAGCGGCAGGTCAGCAGGGCGCCGTCAAAGCCCGCAAGGTAATGCTCGGTGGGCTCCAGCACAAAGGTCTCCGCCTGTCCGGTGGCAAGGTCGATGCGGCAGGCGGGCGTTGGCCCGATTCTTCCGGGAGACACCTGCGTTCTGTACGGTATTGTCACCCCCTCACCGTAGAGCGTGCTGCCATCGCAGACATCCACCGTGTAGTCACGGTAGGTCAGCGGCAGGTCGGTGCGGGTCTTGCCTGCGGCGGGGTCAACAGCGTAAAGGCAGGGCGGTGTGCTCTGCTCGGTCCAGATGCCGCGGTACTCGGCTTCAAATTCCGCATCGGTCAGGGTATCAAAGGGTTCCCTATCCCTGACGCCGCTTGCCAGTTTTTCCGCCCAGTAGTCATCCCAGCTCTGGTCGTCATAGAAAAATGAGATGTGCCAGACATACACGGTGTCCCCCGCCGCGACCACCGTATAACGGCCGGCCCGCCCCGGGAAATAAGCCGGGCAGGCGTCGGTATCGTGGCCGCAGCCGGGGACGGCGCAGCAGACGGACTGAACCGCCGCGGCGTAGTCGGTCTTGAGCAGCAGCGCACAGCCGAGCCGCTGTGCGAACTCGTAGTAGGCGGTGCCGTCATCAAAGGAGCCGTCGTAGCTTTTCAGGGTGTAGAAATCGGCAGCAGCGGGGGCAGGGGTGGGGGCTGCGGGCGCTGCCGTCGGCTCCGGCGTGGGGGTGGCGAGGGGTGCCGGGTCGGGGGCAGCGGTGCAGGCCGTGAGGGTCAGGGTCATTGCGGCGGTCAGGATGAGGGGGATGAGTTTTTTCATGGGGGACCTCCTTTTTTAATCTACGTCTGCGGTGCGATCTGCAAGGCCAAACTGTAATACCAGCGCTCTGCCCCATCGGCGGCGGTATAGCCGGTGTAGGTATAGGGGTGGGTGGAGGCCGTGATGAGTGCGCCGCCGTTGGCGCTGTACAGGGCGCAGTCGTAGGGGCTGCTTTTGGGGGCGGCCCAGTCGCCCAGGCTTTCCAGCCCGGCCTGGGCCGCAAAGCTGCGCAGGGCATCCGCGCCGGGCAGAGGTGTTTCGGCGGCATCGGCGGCGGGCAGAGAGAACCACACCTCGACGATCATGCCGGTGCGGCCATCCATCGTGATGCTGTACCGGGTGAACAGCGTATCGTTTTCCCGGGCAAATTTGCGCACCGTCACAAAGCCCAGGCTGTCGGTGGTGCAGTAGGCGCTGTTCAGGTTGTAATATTGGCCGTTGGCATCGGTGTAGCTGCCGTAATCGACAGTGTCGCCCACGGTCTGTTCCACCCAGAACCGGGGCACTGCGCTGCTTTCCGCCAGCTGCCAAAGTGCGTTCTCTGCGGCGGTGGTGGCGGCAGTGTCCGCCCAGGTCATGGACTCGATGCTGGCTGATGCGCCGATGTACACCTTCGGCGTCTGCGGGGCGGCATCCTGTTCCTGCTGCGGGGTGGTCTGGCGGGCGGTGGTGTCCTGCCCGCGGGCGGCCAGCTGGCGCAGGATGTAATAGTCATCCGCCGTGGGGGTGGGGGCCCGGTAAGGGTCGGCTACCGTCTCCACGCGGCCAAAGTAGGCGGCGTCACTGGCGGCCAAAAATGCGGCGGGCGCGGCGGCGCAGGCCAGCACGGCGGCTATGCACAGCGCGGCGGCGGTGCGCGGGTATCTCCACAGGCTCATGCGTCTGTCTCCTTTTTCCACAGGGGCAGGGTCACGCTGACCCGCGTGCCCTTGCCCGGTTCACTCTCGATTTTCAGCGTGCCGTCGTGGGCGACGGCAATGCGCTGGCAGAGCGCCAGCCCCAGGCCGCTGCCGCCCTGGCGGCGGGCGCGGGATTTATCCACCATGTAAAACGGCTCGGTCACGCGGGCCAGCTGGTCCGGCGGGATGCCGCAGCCCCGGTCGGCCACGGTCAAGGTAGCGGTGTCGGCGTCGGCTGTGCAGAGCACGACCACCGGCGCACCGGGTTTGCTGGCTTTGGCGGCGTTCTGGACCAGGTTGCACAGCAGATCCAACAGCAGATCCTCGTCGCCCTGCACGGTGGGCGCGGGCGCGGCGGGGGTGCGCAGGTTCACGCCCGGGCAGGCGGCGTGCAGCCGCGGCCACAGGGCGGCCAGCGGCACAGCGGCGGGGGTCAGCGGGCATTCGGCCAGGCCCAGCAGCGCCAGCAGCTTATGGCTCAGGGATTCCAGCCGCCGCCCCTCGTGGGCGATAGCCGCCGCGGCTTCGCGCTGTTCATCGGGGTCGGTCTGCATCGCGGCAAGGATATCCGCGTAGCCGATGATGCTGGTCATCGGGGTTTTCAGCTCGTGGGTAAACGCCCCGACAAAGTCCTCCCGCTTCTGCACATCGGCTTCCAGGTCGGCAATTTTCTCCTGCACGGCGTCGGCCATCTTGTCAAAGCTCGCGCTCAATGTCTCGATCTCGTCGCCGGTATGCAGGGCGGTGCGGCGGGCGTAGTCCCCGGCGGCGATCTGCTGCCCGGCATCAGTCAGCACAGCCAGCGGGCGGGTCCGGCGGGCGGCCAGCAGGGCGGTGACGGCGGCGGCTGCGGCCAGCACGGCGGCTTCCAGCAGCAAAAAGCGCGTTAAGGCGGCGTCGCGGTCGCGGTACAGGCCGGTCAGGTCGTAGGCCGTGACCAGCCGCAGCCCGCCTTGCAAATCGCTGGCGTAGACGGCATAGACACTTTCCTCGGTGCGGACCGTGACGGTGGCGGCGTTTTCCAGGGAAAAGTTTTCCAGCCCCGGCAGAGTAGCACAGATGAGGGTATCCCCGCGCCAGAGGGCGGCGGGGGTGTCCCGGGCCTCGACGCGGGCGGTCAGGGCGGCATCATCCATGGTGGTGCCGCGGCGCTGCAAGTCGAGGATCTCCGTTTGCAGCAAGGTACAGGTCTGGGCGTGGGCCGCTGCGTTGGCGGTGGCCATGCGGCCGCGCTGCACAGCGAAATCGCTGTACAGCAGCACGCACCCGCCGACGCCGAAGGACGCCGCGAGGACGAGGACGAGCAGCGAGACAAGTTTTTGGTAGTAGCGCATAGGGTACTCCTTTTGTGGTCGTAAAAGCCTCCCTTGTCCAAGACAGACTCCCCCGGGTCGGGGGAGGTGGCGCAAAACGCCAGAAGGGGAGCGGTGGCCGAGCGTTAGCGAGGTCGGAGGGATTCTTGCAGCTTCGCGGGTACGCGCACTCTTCCGCATGGCCACAGAAATCCCCCAGTCCGCTTTGACAAGGGGGCCTTTGTCACTCCTTCCGCAGTCGGTAGCCGATCTTAAACACCGTCTCAATCTGTTTATCTGTCCAGCCGAGCTTTTTGCGCAGGCGGGCGATGTGGGTGTCTACGGTGCGCAGGCTCTCGGTGTCGGGCAGCTCGCCCCAGACGCGCTCAAAAATCACATCACGATAGAGCGCCGCGCCCCGGTTGCGCATCAGCAGTTCCAGCAGGTCAAACTCCCGCCGCCGCAGGTCCAGCGGCTCGCCGTTCTGCCTGGCCACCTGGTCCACCGTATCCAGCACGACATCATAGGCCCGCAGCTCCCGCCCGCCGCGGCCGGTGCGGCGCAGCACCGATTCCATCCGGGCGACGAGTTCTTCTGCCGCGAAGGGCTTGGTGATATAATCATCCGCGCCCAGCCGCAGGCCCAGCACCCGGTCCTTCACCGCGCTTTTCGCCGTGATGAAGATGACCGGCACGCCCTGGGGCCGCAGGCTTTCCAGCAGGGCGTAACCGTCCAGCCCGGGCAGCATAATATCCAGCAGCGCCATATCGAAGTTGTTTTTCTCGATCAGATCCGCCGCCGTGCGGCCATCCTCGGCCACGGTGCAGGTGTACCCGGCGCGGGTCAGTGTCATCTCGATGAGCCGCGCGATCAGGTGCTCATCCTCGGCAATCAGTATGTTATTCATGGCAAATCTCCCTCGTTTGGGTGCATTATAAACCCCAGTTGTTTCCTACTTGTTACACGGGCACTATAATTTTACACTTTTTTATTTATTTTTGCACATTCGGCGTGTTATAATGTGGGAAACCACCCATACTATAAAAGGAGAACCACCATGAACGTCGAAGAGCTTGTCAGCGCCCTGACGCTGGAAGAAAAGGCCGGGCTGTGCTCCGGCGCGGATTTCTGGCACACCAAGGCAGTGGAGCGGCTGGGCATCCCGGCTATCAAGGTCAGCGATGGCCCCCACGGCCTGCGCACCCAAAAAGAAGGCAGCACCGACCCCAACGATGCCATCGAGGCCGTGTGCTTCCCCGCAGGGTGCGCGGCGGCAGCATCCTTCGACCCGGCACTGACCCGGCGCATGGGCGCAGCCCTCGGTCGGGAGGCCCGGGCCAGCGGCGTGCAGGTTCTGCTGGGGCCTGCGGTGAACATCAAGCGCAGCCCTCTCTGCGGCCGCAATTTTGAGTATTACTCCGAGGATCCCTACCTGGCGGGCGAGCTTGCAGCCGGGTTCATCCAGGGCGTGCAGAGTGAGGGGGTCGGCACCTCCATCAAGCATTTTGCCGCCAACAGCCAGGAGACACGCCGCCTGTCCGCCGACAGCCGTGTGGACGAGCGCACGCTGCACGAAATCTACCTGCCCGCTTTTGAGACGGCGGTAAAAAAGGCCCGGCCCTGGACCGTGATGTGCAGCTACAACCGCGTCAACGGCGACTACGCCAGCGAGAATAAGCTGCTGCTGACCGATATTCTGCGGGACGATTGGGGCTTTGACGGCTTTGTCATGTCCGACTGGGGCGCGGTGAACGACCGCGTCAAGGGCGTGGCAGCCGGACTGGATCTGGAAATGCCCGGGTCCGGCGGCGTGTACGACCGCAAAATCATCGAGGCTGTGCAGAACGGCACGCTGGATATCGGCGTTTTAGACAAAGCCGTGGCCCGCATTTTGAACATTGTGCTGCGCGCGGCTGATCTGGCAAAGCTGCCCGCCGTGTTTGACCACGCGGCGGACCACAAGCTGGCCGTGAAGCTGGCGAAGCAGAGCGCCGTGCTGCTGCGCAACCTGGGTGCGTTGCCGCTGCACAAGGGGCAGAAGGTGGCCTACATCGGCGCGTTTGCCGACCATCCGCGCTATCAGGGCGGCGGATCCAGCCATGTGAACACGACGGCCATCAGCGCGATGGACGCCGCCATCATGAACGACCGCAGCGTCAGCTATATCGAGGGCTTCCCCGCAGACCGCGACCAACGGGACGAGGCTGAGTTTTTGCGGGCCGTGACCGCTGCCGAAGCCGCCGATGTGGCCGTGATTTTTGCGGGCCTGCCCGACAGCTTTGAGAGCGAGGGCGCGGACCGCCGCCATATGCGCCTGCCCGACTGCCAGAACAATCTGATTGCCCGCGTGGCCGCCGTGCAGAAAAACACCGTGGTCGTGCTGCACACAGGCTCCCCGGTGGAATGCCCCTGGGCGGACGATGTATCGTCTGTTTTGTGTATGTACCTGGCGGGCGAGGGCGTGGGCGAGGCCGCCGATGCCCTGCTGTGGGGCGACGCCAACCCCTGCGGCCGCCTGCCGGAGACCTGGCCCCTGCGGCTGGAGGACACGCCCTGCTACCTGGACTATCCCGGCGACGGCGTGACCGCCGACTACCGCGAGGGCGTCTATGTAGGCTACCGCTGGTACGACGCCCGCAAAATGCCGGTGCGCTGGCCCTTCGGCCATGGGCTGAGCTACACCGGATACGTCTACCGGAATGCAGAGCTGAGCTGTGACACGATGGCCGCCGACGGCGAAGTGACCGTGCGCGTGACCGTGAAAAACAGCGGCGCAATGCCGGGCGCAGAGGTCGTGCAGTTGTATGTGGCCGACGCCACCGGCACGCCGGTGCCGGGCGGCCGCGTGCCCCAGGCCCTGCGCGGTTTTGCGAAGGTGGACTTGCAGCCCGGGGAAGAACGCGTTGTGACGTTTACCCTGACACCACGAGATCTAAGCCGATACAGCGCAGAAATTCACGATTGGTACGCCGCGCCCGGGCGATATGAGGTGCGCATCGGACATTCCAGCCGGGATATCCGATCCACGCTGCCGCTGCATTATGCGGGGGCGAAGCTGCTGCCACTGACAGTGGATGAGACGACGCCGCTGGGCATTCTGCTGGCGGACCCGCGCACCGCGCCCATCGTGCGCGGGATGCTGGACGCCCAGGTCCAGGCCATGGCCAACGGCGGCGGCGACGGCCTGATGCCGCCCGAGGCGATGATCCAGATGTTTGACGGCCTGACCCTGCGGAACATGATCAATTTCGGCGGGCCGCAGGCCGAGGAACGGCTGAATGCCATGCTTGCAAAATTAAAAGAAGCCGTACAATAATTGCAGGGGGCGGCGTCCCCGACGGCCCGCCCCATAAAAAGAAAGGGTATATCTATGTCTATCAAACTCACCGAACAGAATTTTGACACCGAAGTTTTGCAGAGCGCCATGCCGGTCGTGGTGGATTTCTGGGCCGAGTGGTGCGGCCCCTGCAAGATGATGGGCCCTGTGCTGGAGGAAGTGGCCGCCGCGCACCCCACCGTGAAATTCGGCAAGCTGAACACCGACGAGAACCTGAAGCTGGCCATGGCCCGCAAGATCGACGCCATCCCGGCGCTGCTGCTGTTTAAGGACGGTCGGGAGGTCAGCCGTTCCGTCGGCTACCGCCCCGCTGCCGAGCTGGAAGCCTGGCTGCGGGAAAACGGAGCGATTTGACACCTGTATAAAAAGAGCCGCACCTGCCTTCGTCAAAAAGGGCAGGTGCGGTTTGTTTCATCTTATTTTAAAGCTTCCGCAATTTCTTCTGCGGTCAGCTGCTTTCTCACCGGCTGGGGTTCGCCCTCACCGTCCTGTAACGGCAGCACCCAATAATCCAAATCCAGCCATTGGCCGAACTTGTACCCGGTGCGCTTTTCGATACCCATTTTGGTGAAGCCCAGCGCCTTGTGGAAGTTATTGCTCTGGCGGTTGCTGCCGGTTACGAGCGCAAAGGCGTTATAATACCCCTGCTTTTTCAGCAGGGCGATCAACGCGCGGTAGAGCCGCCCGCCCACGCCCTGGCCGATGCAGTCCGGTGCACAGTAGGCCGTCGTCTCAACGTCCCAGGCGTAGGCCTCGCGCTCGTGCCAGAGGTGTGCGCAGGCGAAGCCCTGCAGCCGGCCATCGGCGCTTTCGGCCAGGAGAAACGGCGCGTTTTGCAGCGTGTGCGCAATGTTTTCGCGGTATTCCTCCACCGTGGACGGCGTGTACTGGAAGGTCTGCACGCCGTGGCGCACGTACCAGTTGTACAGTGCGCAGACGGCGGCGGCATCGTCGGGCGTCGCCATGCGCAGGGTAATTTTGTTGTCGGCGGCCCACTTTTCGGCCAGGGCCTCTTTCTCGGCCTTCGGCAGTTTTTTCAGCGCTGCTTCACGCTTCAGGGCCGCACTTTTGTCGGCGCATTTTTCGGCGTAGGCCAGGCGCACGGCGTCGCGGCCATGGCTTTTGGTGTACTTGGCCCCGCCCTTGCCGCTGCGGTGGGCTTTCAGGCGGCGGGCCAAATCATTGGTCCAGCCGCCGTACAGGCTGCCGTCCGGGCAGCGCAGCAGGTAGACCCAGGCGGGTGCCGGGGTCGGTTCGCGGTCGGCGGCGGTGCTGGGGGCCGGTCCGTAGATTTCGGATCCCTCTGCGCTCATTCGCTTACCTTCTTTCCGGCGGCCCGCAGTGTGCGGCGGCAGGCCTCAATGGCCGTTGCCTTGTCGTCGGCGGTAATCAGGAAACGGCTGGGGTGGCAGAACCTCAGGCCCAGGCCGCTGATCTGGCGCAGCTGTTCCTCCGGCTTACCGGCCCAGGCCACCGGGAACGGCTGCTTGCTGCGCTTGGTGCGGTGGTCGTTGACGCACTGGGCGCTGTACCCGCCGCGCTGGCTGGGGTAGACGACAAAAATTGCATCGGTCTTGTACAGGCCGTTTTTCCACGGCATATAGGCAGGCAGTACAACGATGCCGTCGCGCATATTGGCGTAGGCTCTGCGGACGGTATCGTCGGCGCGGTTCACGGCGTTGGCGGCGGCGATCTCATTTTCGAGGATCTGCTTTGCCACCGGCACAGCGCGCCAGAAGCACTCGTCGGGGTCGTCCTTCGAGTCCCACAGCGGGTTGAAGCTGCCGATCGCGTCAGCCAGGGAGTTTTGCTCGCCGGTGTTGTCGTTTAAGTCAAGCGGCTGGATGAAGTTTTCGTCCAGCAGGCGGGCCTGGTGCTCGCCCACGAGCTGGGCGCCCACCACCCGCCACAGTAGGCCGAAGGCCGCGTAGGGCACGCCGTTGGGACGGCACTCCCGCGGTTCGGAGTGGTGGTCGAACATACCGCCGCCGACGTCGTAGACGATGCCGTCGAAGTCATCGGGCACGACAAAGCCGCGGGTGACCTGGATATCCGGGCGGAGAATTTGCAGCAACGCGGTGGAAAAAACATCGTCCGCATGGAATTTTCCGCCATGCGTAAAACCTTTGGCAGGGATTTTCATGGGTGGTACTCCTCTATCGATAAATGGATGTGTGGTGGGGTCGCAGGGGGGGTGCCCCTGCTGCGTGGCGTCGAGGACGCCGCTCCCTACGCCTTGTTCTTTGCAGGGGCCGGGCATATCCGGCCCCTGCGGTCACACTTTTACTTCGTGATACTTCTCCCCGTCCAGCGTTTTCCACGTAAACACGCCGTCTTTCAGCGTCATATACCCGTGGGCGCTGTTCTCCTTGGGGATGGAGGTGGAGCCGGGGTTGAGGTAATAGTTATCATTGCCGAACGCCTGCCATGCGGGCACGTGGGTATGACCGTGCAGCAGGATATCCCCCGCTTGCAGCGGCGGCAGGTGCGCGGTGTTGTACACGTGGCCGTGGGTGGCGTAAACCAGCCGCTGGCCCGCCGTGAACACCGCGTAATCGGCCAGGATCGGAAATTCCAGCACCATCTGGTCCACTTCGGTGTCGCAGTTGCCGCGCACACAGAAAATTTTGTCCTTCCGCGCGTTCAGCAGGGCAATGACCTCTTTCGGGGCATAGTCGGGCGGCAGGTCGTTGCGCGGGCCGTGGTAGAGCACATCGCCCAACAGCAGCAGGCGGTCGGCCCCCTCGCGGTCCCAGGCGTCCAACAGCTGGCGGCAATAGCCCGCCGCGCCGTGGATATCCGATGCGATCAACAGTTTCATAGCGTCCTCCTTACACCGTCACGTCGCCAACAAGCATACCGCCGGCGGAGTCGATGGCGTAGACCGTGTACTTGCGCGGGGTGTCGCCGCGTTCCAGCAGGATGCCGCCCTGGGCCGGCTCCACATAGGTGAACTGCCGGTGGGCGGTGGTGGCATGGGGCTGGGCGTCGGGCAGGCTGTATGCCAACACGCCGCCCCTGGCACAAAAATCATCGGCCAGCAGGTGCTCCTCGCCGTTGATGTACATGTGGTAGACGCCGGGCGCATCGGTACCCACCGGGCGCAGCCAGACGCTGCACCGGGTGCGGCCCAGCGGTGAGGTATTGTTTTTGCGCTGGCGCATCAGCAGGGCCAGGTTGTCCCACGCAACCATGAAATCATCCAGCGGCATATCGGTCTCGCAGTCAAAATCGTTCCCGCTGGCCCAGGGGTCGCAGAGCAGCACTTTCGGGCTGCCGTCGATGGACGCAAAGCCGCGCACGGCGGCAAAGCGGCGCTCGGGTGCACCGGCGGCGATCTGTTCCGGCGAGGATTGCAGCCCCACCACCGCGCCGCACCCGGCCCGGGCCTCGGCACGCAGCAGGGCCAGATCGCCGTAGGCCACCCAGGCGGGGAAGCCCCACTGGGCGGCAGCCGCAGCGGCAAAGCTCAGGTTGCGGGGGTCGCAGTCGTCGGGGGCGCGCCAGTCCCGCAGCACCTGGGCAAATTCCTCGGGCAGCAGGTCGGCGCCCCAGCGGTTCGTCAGGCTGGCAAGGCAGTTTGCCAGATCCATCCAGGGCCGCAGCGCGGGAGTGCGGCGGGCGGCAGCATAGGGCATCAGGTGCAGCCGGGCGTTGACCGGGCGGCCCCGGGCGGGGATGACATCCACCACATGGGTGCTGACCCCCAGCAGCGTGACAGCGGGGGTGGCCTTTTCATCCTTGGAATACAGGTAGATGCGCAGCTGGGCCTGGGTGGCATACTTGCTGTCCAGCTGCAGGTGGGCGGGCCAGCGCTGCACCGGCCCGCGCTCCTGATAAGCCGGGCTTTCGCGGTGCAGGTAGGGGCTCCATTTGCCAAAGCCCACCCAGGGCGTCCAGTTGCCGTCCACCAGTACGCGGGCCTGGGCCTCCACAGCCGTGCCCCTGGGCGAGGCCGCGTTCCAGCTGACCCGCAGCGCATCGAACACCGGCATCGAAATCGGCGCACTGGTGTAGCAGCCGTAGGGAACATAGCTGCCCTGCACCAGATCCAGTACGATACTGTTCTGTGAGACGGTCACGTTGTCCAGTTCGCCGCGCATGAACGCCTCGGTCTCGCGCAGCAGAACGGTGTTTCTCTCCATAGCCCGGCCCCCTTATTTGTTGTGGAACGTCGGCTGGCTCTCGGCGATGCGCTCCTCGATTTCGGCGTCGCGGCGAGCGCTGAGGGTCTCTTCCAGCTTGAATACCTTGTCGAGGCCAGGGTACAGGATCATCAGCGCAATGACCACCGGCAGCCAGAAGCCGAAGGCCAGCAATGTGATGATGGTAAACGGCAGGTAGAGCAGCGTCAGCCCCCAGTAGACGGCCAGCAGCAGCGCCGCCGCCAGCGTGCGGGGGAAGAAGCCGAAGAACATCAGCCCGGCATTTTTGGCAAGCTGGGGCAGCGGCAGATCCACCAGCGGCACCTGGGCCAGCAGCCAGCTGAAAAAGCCTGTGCAGACAAAGATGCCCGCCAGCGAGGCGACCCACATCATCGTGCTGGTGTTGCCCGCCGCGGCCTGGGCGCGGAGCATCCAGCTCCAACTGCCGACAAACAGGCCCAGCAGCGCACCGGGCAGCAGACTCTGCTTCCAGTTTTGTTTCCAGGCGCGCTTGTAGGTGTGCCACCAGTAGCCCGGCTCGTCGCGCAAGGCGCGCAGCGTGGTATCGATCATACCGGACAAGAACGGCCCGCCGATCAGGCCGCCGATCAGGCCGCCCAGCACGGTCAGCAGCGCTGAGCCGCCCATCTGGCCGAAAACCGCCAGCGCCGTACCGGGCAGAAAGCCCAGCAGGCACAGAAAGCTGGCGCGGTAGAACGCCCACAGGTCGCGGCCGAGCAGTTCAAAAAAGCGCGGCAGTCCGACCTTGCGCGGCGCAGGTGTATAGCCGGTGGCCGGCGTTTCGTTGGTTTCAGGTTGGTTGGACATGGTGGTTCTCCCTTTTTTCGTAGCGTAAAGGCCCCCTTGTCAAAGGGGGCTGTCCGCGTAAGCGGACTGGGGGATTCCTGCGGGCATAAAGGCAACCGTCACGGAATCCCTCCGGCCGCCTTCGGCGTCCACCTCCCTTTGACAAGGGAGGCTTTTCCTCTATACATTTATAAGTTTATCATACCCTGTTTTTACTCCTCTTGCAAGGCGTGGTCAAAATAAGTTTACAATTTTCCCGGTCGATTTGTGGTATAATAGGAAAGATATTATAAAGGGAGTGTATCCACACTATGGCTTGGGTCACGAAAGACAGCACCGAAACTTACAACCAGACGCCGGAACCCCCGCGCGAGTACACCAAAACCGAAAAGGCCGCCAACTGGTGGCACTACCACTGGGGCATCGTGGTGATCGTGGTGCTCTGCGCGTTCTTTGGCATCTGGATCATCAAGGATACCGTCTTTCAGACCCGGCCCGACGTGCAGGTCGCTTATGTGGGCACCCATGACCTGCCCGCCGACACCGTGACGGCTTTGCAGGACGCGCTGACGCCCTTCTGCGAGGATACCAACGGCGACGGCAAGGTCGTGGTGCAGGTGGACACCTACAACGTGGATTTTGACGCCGACAATGTGAACACCGACGCCTACAACCAGATGGCCGGTGTCACCCGGCTGAGCGCCGAGCTTTCCAGCGGCGGTAAGACCTATATCTTCCTGCTGGAGGATCCCGCCGCCTTTGAGAGCAGCACCGGTGCGCTGCAATACCTGGACGGCACCGTGCCCGATGACCCCGACACTGCCAATCCCGATTGGACCGAGATGGTCTACCGCTGGACCGACTGTCCGGTGCTGGCCGGGCTGGAGCTGGGCGACTACGACGGCTACACCCTGGTGGACGACGCCACCGGCACGAACCAGAGCGTGCTGGCTACCCTGTATGTGGGGCGGCGCGGCGTCTGGGATGAAAAGCAGGCAGCCACCTACGAGGGCTGCGCCGAGCTGTGGGACACCCTGACCGCAGGGGCTGTTTCCACCGCCGCCGAATGAGCCGGGCGCTGCCGCCCCTGAAGGGGCATCTGCGGAAAAAGGTGCAGCCCAAGCCCAGCACCCCGCCGCTGCCGGAAAACCCGTACAAGCGTTTTTTTACAAAGCAGCGCAGTTTTGAGGATTTGATCAACGAAAAGCGCAAAGCTCAGCATCGCTAAAAAATGCCGCATCCCACCCCGGGATGCGACATTTTTTATGCCCGCCGTACCTTATAATAAGGGCTGTAATGACTTTTTACGGAGGGAATTTTACTTATGCTGCAAACTCTGGAACGTACCAACACTTTTGACGCCCGCGTACTGACCGCCAGCCACGCCGGGGCTCTGCGGGAGCTGACCGGGGATACCGGGCTGCCGCTGCTGCCCAGCCTTCATCCGGCGCTGGAGGAAGGTCAGATCGTGGGAGATTACGCCGGGCAGGGGGAATTGCAGGCCGCCGCCGCGCTGCTGCCACTCTATGCGGACGACCCGCTTCCCACCAGCCTGCGGGCCGCCGGTTATGGGGCCGACGGCCAGGGCGCGGTGCTGACGCCGCCGGTGCTGCGCAGCGATTACACGCAGCTGCGGCATTTTCTGCGGTTGGCGCTGCGCTGGGCCACCGAGCGCTATGCCAGCTACCACGTCTGGGCCGTGCTGCCGCTGGACTTGGAACACCCGGAGGCGTGTGATGACCTGTGTGCGCAGTATCTCTCCACTGGGCTGACCCTGCGCGGGATGCGCCCGATGGCCGGGGCCGACCAGATGTTGATTTTTTCAGCGCGGGGGTTAGCCCAATGGCGTGACCCGCTGCGCCGCTGCCATCTGGCCGACCCGGCGCTGCCCCGCGTGTTGGAGCGCGGGTATGCGGCCGCCGATTTCGGCTGGGGGAAAGACGGATTGGAGTTGGTGCTGAGGCCGGTGTGAGGTAAGGGGACGGCGGGCGGATATAGAATCCGCCCCTACGGATATGACCCGGGAGCCTTCCGCTGCCGCTCACTTCCGCGGCGGCCAGAGGGCTGGCCGCCCTACGGACCTTCACCTTGTAGGGCGGGCAGTCCTCTGCCCGCCGCGGAGGGGTCAAGACCCCTCTCTACAATGCAAATTATAAAAGGGATGCGATGAAAAAGCTGCGGGCCGGGCATGCCCGGCCCCTACATCCCCGCCCAACAAAAAAGCGCCCCACGCTTTGCAGCGTGGGGCGCAATTTTTATGCTACCTTACAAATTACTTGTACAGGTCGACCAGCTTGGTCAGGTGCTCGTAACGGGCATCGGCGGCAGCCTGGTTCTTCTCGAACAGGGCCTTGGCGCGATCCGGGAAGGCGCGAGCCAGACGGCTGTAACGAGTCTCGTTGGCCAGGAAGTCCTGATACTTGGACATATCGCCAGCCTTGGAGGTCAGGGTGAAGGGGTTCTTGCCCTCTGCCTTGGCAGCGGGGTTGAAGCTGAACAGGTTCCAGTAACCGGCAGCAACAGCCTTCTTCATCTCGTTCTGGCAGTTGGTCATGCCGCCCTTGACACCGTGCAGCTCGCAGGGAGCGTAGCCGATGATGAGGGAGGGGCCGGGATAAGCCTCAGCCTCGGCGATGACCTTGACAGCCTGGGCCATGTTGGCACCCAGAGCGATCTGGGCAACATAGATATAGCCGTAGGTCATGCAGATCTCAGCCAGAGACTTCTTGCTGATCTCCTTACCGGCAGCAGCGAACTGGCAGACCTCACCGATGTTGGAGGCCTTGGAAGCCTGTCCGCCGGTGTTGGAGTACATCTCGGTGTCGAAGACCATGACGTTGACATCGTGGCCGGAAGCCAGGACGTGATCCAGACCGCCGTAACCGATATCGTAAGCCCAGCCGTCGCCGCCGAAGATCCAGAAGCTCTTCTTGGCCAGGTACTGCTTATCCTTCAGGATCTCAGCAGCCTCGGCACTGCCGTCGGCCTCGAGAGCAGCGACCAGAGCCTTGGCGGGAGCGTCGTTGGCCTTGGTGTTGTTCTTGGTCTCCAGGAACTTCTCGATGGCAGCATCCAGGTCAGCGGACTTGCCCTTCAGAGCCTCGACCTTGGTGATCAGGTTCTCACGGACAGTCTCGTAACCGATCTGCATGCCCAGGCCGTGCTCGGCGTTGTCCTCGAACAGGGAGTTGATCCATGCGGGGCCGTGGCCGGAAGCCTTGTTGGTGGTGTACGGGCTGATAGAAGCAGTACCGCCCCAGATGGAGGAGCAGCCGGTAGCGTTGGAGATGAACATCTTCTCGCCGAACAGCTGGGTGATCAGGCGGGCGTAAGAAGTCTCGGCGCAGCCTGCGCAGGAGCCGGAGAACTCAAGCAGCGGCTGGTTGAACTGAGAACCCTTGACAGAGACCTCGGAAACAACGCCGGGGATGTTGTCCTTCTTGCGGATGTTCTCGACGCAGTAGTCGAAAGCAGCCTGCTGGTCGGCCTGGCTCTCCTGCGGCTTCATTTCGATAGCAGCAGTCGGGCAGACGGTGACGCACTCGCCGCAGCCCATGCAGTCCAGAGGAGACACAGCCATGGTGAACTTGTACGCGCTTGCCTTGGGCTTGGTGTCGGCCAGCTTGGTGCTCTCGGGAGCAGCGGCGGCCTCATCAGCGGTCAGGCAGAACGGACGGATGGTGGCATGAGAGCAGACGAAGGCACACTGGTTGCACTGGATGCACTTCTCAGCGTTCCACTCGGGAACCATGACAGCGGTGCCGCGCTTCTCGTAAGCGGAAGCACCCTGCTCCCACTCGCCGTTGACGTTGCCCTCGAAGGCGGAAACAGGCAGGCTGTCGCCGTCCATACGAGCGATGGGCTCCATAACGTCACGGATCTGCTTGACCAGAGCCTCGGGTCCCTTCAGGGCCTTCGGAGCCGGGTCAGCAGCGGGGTTGGACCAGGAAGCGGGGACCTCGACCTTATGGACAGCGTCCAGGCCGGCGTCGATAGCCTTCCAGTTCATCTGGACAACAGCGTCGCCCTTCTTGCCGTAGCTCTTCTTGGCGGCGGCCTTCATGTACTCGACAGCATCGTCGATGGGCATGACGTCGGCCAGCTTGAAGAAGGCGGACTGCAGGATGGTGTTGGTGCGCTTGCCCATGCCGATCTCGATAGCCTTATCGATAGCGTTGATGGTGTACAGCTGAATGTTGTTGTCGGCAATGTACTTCTTGTCGGCAGCGTTCAGGTGCTCATCCAGCTCGGCATCGGTCCACTGGCAGTTGATCATGAAGACACCGCCCGGCTTGACGTCCTGGACCATCTTCATGCCCATGTGGATGTAAGCGGGGTTGTGGCAGGCAACGAAGTCAGCCTGGTTGATGTAGTAGGGGCTGCGGATGGGCTTGTCGCCGAAACGCAGGTGGCTGATGGTGACACCGCCGGTCTTCTTGGAGTCATACTGGAAGTAAGCCTGAATGTACTTGTCAGTATGGTCGCCGATGATCTTGGTGGAGTTCTTGTTGGCGCCGACGGTACCGTCACCGCCCAGGCCCCAGAACTTGCACTCCTTGGTGCCGGGGGCGGAGGTGATGGGAGCGGGCTTGACCTCAGGCAGGCTGAGGTTGGTCACGTCGTCGGTGATGCCGATGGTGAAGCGGGGCTTCGGGGCATCCTTCTCCAGCTCGGTGTAGATAGCAAAGACGCTGGACGGCGGGGTGTCCTTGGAACCCAGGCCGTAGCGGCCGCCGGTCAGGACGACGTCGTTCATGCCGGCCTCACGCAGGGTGGTGGCGACATCCAGGTACAGGGGCTCGCCCAGGGAGCCGGGCTCCTTGGTGCGGTCCAGAACGGCGATCTTCTTGACGGTCTTGGGCAGGACCTTCAGCAGAGCGGAAGAGACCCAGGGACGATACAGGCGGACCAGGACCAGGCCGACCTTCTCGCCCTTGGCGGTCAGGTAGTCAACAACTTCCTCTGCAACGTCGCAGATGGAGCCCATAGCGATGATGACGCGGTCAGCGTCCTCGGCGCCGTAGTAGTTGAACAGGTCGTAGTTGGTGCCCAGCTTCTCGTTGATCTTGGCCATGTACTTCTCAACAACGGCAGGCAGAGCCTCGTAAGCGGGGTTGCAGGCCTCACGATGCTGGAAGAAGACGTCGCCGTTCTCGTGAGAACCGCGCATCTTGGGGTGCTCGGGGTTCAGGGCCTTGGCACGGAACGCCTCGACAGCCTCCATGTTGCACATTTCCTTCAGGTCCTCGTAGTCCCACTTCTCGATCTTCTGGATCTCGTGAGAGGTACGGAAACCATCGAAGAAGTTCACGAAGGGAACGTGACCCTCGATAGCGGACAGGTGAGCAACAGGGGACAGGTCCATGACCTCCTGGGGGTTGCTCTCGGCCAGCATGGCAAAGCCGGTCTGACGAACAGCCATAACGTCGCTGTGGTCACCGAAGATGTTCAGGGACTGGGTAGCAACGGTACGGGCAGAAACGTCGAAGACGCAGGGCAGCTGCTCAGCGGCGATCTTGTACATGTTGGGGATCATCAGCAAAAGACCCTGGGAAGCGGTAAAGGTGGTGGTGATAGCACCGGTACCGAGAGAACCGTGGACAGCGCCTGCGGCGCCGGCCTCGGACTCCATCTCGACGACCTTGACCTGGTTGCCAAAGATGTTCTTCAGGCCTGCAGCACTCCACTGGTCAACGGTGTCGGCCATGGGGCTGGAGGGGGTGATGGGGTAGATGGCAGCCACATCGGTGAACGCATAAGCTACGTGCGCCGCGGCGGTATTGCCGTCCATAGACTGTTTAGCTCTGGGCATTTTCTTTCCTCCGTTTTTATTAGAGTTTTGCATTATAGAGCTGTGCGGTTGTCAGGGCCGCACAAATCCAGCGCTGCCTGGCACGTGCCCCAATGTTGCTCCGGGCATAGTTCCAGATAAACGCTTTTGCATAGCTTTATTGTACCAAAAACCCCCTTTTTCGTAAAGGGGTTTTGTTCAGAAAGTTGCACAGATTTTTAGAGTCGTTGTGTGCATTTTGACCATAGTGACGAACCAGGCGGATTTTAGGGTGTTTTGCAGTACGATTTATGGGATATCGTTCCATATTGCGGAATTTTTCAGGAAATTTCCGTCACGGTCAGCACATCCCCCGCCACGGTAAATTTTACGTTATTGCCCCCAAAATCCAGCGCGTACACCCGCTCCGGGTCGTGCTGGTAGGCAGGGCGGGGGTCGTTCTTCAGCACGCCCAGCAGGGCGGTGCGCTTTTCCTCCGGCACTTTGCACAAAAGGGTATCGGGGCATTCCACTTGCAGGGCATACTCTTTCGTCGTGTCGGTAAAGCCGCCGCGGGCGTCGGGGTGGGCGTCCACGTAGGGCAGGTAGGGTTTGATGTCGAAAATCGGCGTGCCGTCCAAAAGGTCCGCGCCGCGCACGATCAGCTCGCCGTTCTTGACACCCGCCAGCTCAACGCAGGACAGGCCCAGGGCGTTGGGGCGGTAGGGGCTGCGTGTGGCGAACACGCCCCGCCGCTCGTTGCCGCCCAGGCGCGGCGGGCGCACGGTGGGCCGCCAGCTTTTGCCCGCAGCGTACTCGGCCGCCACGGTGGAAAACTGCCAGATGAGCCAAAGCCGGTCGTAGCCCTCGATGCCCACAAGGGCGTTGGGGTCGCGGTATTCCGGCTCGAACACGATGCGGGCCGTCAGTTCCGGCACCAGTCCGCTCTGCCGCGGTATGCCGAATTTATCGGCAAAATCCGTGTGGATGGTTGCGATGGGATGAATTGTGTAGTCCATGGTAACATTTGCCCCCTTGTTACCGTCTATTATATAGAAAAGAGAGAAAAAAGGGAAGTAGGGCGGCCAGTCCTCTGGCCGCCGCGGGGCATTGCGGCGGCCGGATATGCCCGGCCCCTACATATGCTTCGCAAACTTTTTACAACTCCCTATCTTCCACTTTTCGTCGAAATATGGTACAATCTGTTGTATACTGCTATAAGGAGGTGTGCGCTTGGCACCTATCATCCATACAGAGAAACTGCGCAAGGTCTATGCCGTCGGCAAAGAGCGCGTTGTAGCGCTGAATAACGTCGACTTATCAATAGAAAAAGGCGAGTTCTGCTGTATCGTCGGCCAATCCGGCAGCGGCAAATCCACGCTGCTGAACCAGCTGGCCGGGCTGGAAAAGCCAACATCCGGCAAGGTCTACATAGGCAAACACGAGATCAGCAAAATGACCGAGAACGAGCTGGCCGCGTTCCGCCAGCAGCATTTGGGGTTCATCTTCCAGAGTTACAACCTGCTGCCCACGATGACGGCGGCGGAGAATGTGGCCCTGCCGCTGATGTTCAAGGGCGTGGACAAAAAGACCCGCCTGACCAAGGCCCGCAGGGAGCTGAAAGCCATGGGGCTTTTGGGCCGCGCCAACCATCTGCCCACTGAAATGAGCGGCGGCCAGCAGCAGCGTGTCGGCATTGCCCGCGCGTTCGTCAGCAGCCCCAAGGTCATTTTTGCCGACGAACCCACCGGCAACCTGGATTCCCGCACGAGCAAGCAGGTGTTGTACCGGATGCTGGAAATGTCCAAAACCAGCCATGTAACGTTTGTTATGGTCACGCATGAGCCGGAACTGGCCGAATGTGCCGACCGCATTGTGACGATTTTGGACGGCAAGATCTGTTCCAATGTCGTGCAGGACGAGGAAACAAAGAAGAAAAACCGCGACGCGCTTTTCGCCGATCTGAATGGGGATCTGGATATTGGGGGAGAAGCGGCGAAGGAACAAAAATAAGCCTTCCCCCTGGGGGGAAGGTGCCCGAAGGGCGGATGAGGGGCGCGTGCCCCACAGCCGACCCAAAAGGGGCAATGACCGCAAGGCCGCCCCTCATCAGCCGCCTGCGGGCGGCAGCTTCCCCCAAGGGGGAAGCCTAAGAAAAAACGGAGGTTCAAACTTACATGAAACGCCTATTCTCCCTGCTTACCGCTTTTGTACTGGCGGCGGCCTTGTGCGCACCGGTGCTGGCAGACGATACCCCAGACAGTTCCAGCAATTCTTCTAGTTCCAGCAATTCTTCTTCTAACAGCAGCAGCTATCTGCCCAGCAGCACAGGCAACACCTCTATCGACTATTCCAATTCTTCCGGGATCTATGTTTCTGCCTATACCGTCACGGATACCGCAGGCGGTGAGATTTCTACGATTGAAGTCGGCGATAAAATCAACATCGTTTTGAAAGTTGTTGACCACGCATCCACGCGGTACTGCGTCAAGCCGGAAGAAATTTCTGCCCGCATCAATTCTGCCGTATTTACTTATACCGGCAACGGTGAAATCGGACAGCTGTACGACAACAATGACGACCCCCAGCCCGACCGCTTACAGCGCGTGCGGGACGGTTCCGCCAGTAAACAAGACATTATTGACAATGCTCAATACCATTATTATAGCTATGTGCTGCTGTTCCGCGACGTCATCTACAACGGCGGCGGAAATACCCTGCCCATCAACCTTTCCTATCTCGATACCTCGAAGCCGCTGCAGCAGTTCAGCGTGACGCTGGGCCAGTGCGTGGACAAGGACCAGACCACCTCGCCCAATTTGCTGGTGCGCACGTCCAGCTATGGCGATCAGGTCACGGCGGGCACCGAATTCCCGCTGTCCCTGGGCATCTACGCCACCGACGGCAGCGAGGATCTGAGCGACGTTATCGTCTCGCTGACCCTGCCCGAGAATATCTCGCTGAGCAGCGGCAGTCTGTCCCTGTATGTGGGCGATATCTCCCCCAAGCAGATGCGGGATATCACCTTCCAGGTCGTGCCGTCGGCGGGCTTTACCGGCACGGTGGCCGACATTACCGTCAACATGAGCGGCACCGGCGTTATCACCGGCAAGGCCGTGACCGGCACAACGACCATCTCCGTGCCTATCAGCCAGCCCAACCGCTTTGAGGTCGGCCAGCTGGAGCTGTCCAGCGATACGATCTATGTCGGCGACACCGGCAGCGTCACCCTTTCTTACGTCAACAAGGGCAAAAACCCTGTCTCCAACCTGGAGGCCCGCCTGACCGGCACCAATCTGGGCGCGGGCAGCTACCAGTACCTCGGCAACCTGAACGCCGGCACCGAGGGCAGCGTGGATTTTGACATCGCCCCCGACGCCGCGGGCACCGTGTCCGGCGTTATCACGCTGAACTATGAGGATGCCTCCGGCAACCCGCAGACCGTCTCCAAGGACTTTTCCGTCAGCGCCGAGGAGATGAACACGGATGACTTCTACGACCCCACGATGGATGGCGACGTCCAGCCCGAGCAGACCGGTATGCCGGTGTGGGCGTGGGTGCTCATCGGCGTATGCGGCGCGGTAGTCGTTGTGGTAATTATCGTGGTTGTGGTCCGCAAGCGCAAGAAGGCCAAGGCGCTGGCCGCACTGGAAGCAGAGGACAGCGATGAAGATCTCTGATGAAATCAGCCTGTCGGCGCGGAACCTGCTGCGCCGCAAGGGCCGCACGGCACTTACGTTGGTGGGCGTCGTCATCGGCACCTGTATGGTCGTGCTGATGATCTCGCTGGGCATCGCCCAGACCAAAACCAACGAGGAAATGCTGCAGAGCTGGGGCGACCTGACCCAGGTGCAGATCTACGGCTACGGCACGATGATGGGCAGCGACGGCAAACCTCTGTATCTGGATGATGCCGCGATCGCCAACATCAAGCAGATTCCCCATGTGGCGGCGGCCACGCCCTACGCCCAGGCCTACAACCTGGAAGGTGAAATTACAGCCGGGCGCAATGGCCGCTACACATCCGATATTTACAATCTGATCGGCATTGACCCCACGGCCTTGGAGCCGATGGGCTTTGCCCTGCAAAGCGGCAGCTGGCCGACCAACACCCCCGCCAGCGAGAAGGCCACCAAGCTGCAGGTGCTGGTGGGCAGTTCCACCGGGTACAACTTTCAGGATTCCCGCAAGAGCTACAACAGCCCCAAGCGCTACCGTTACGAGGGCCAGACCGACGCCAACGGTAAAGAGCTGCCGCCCTTTGTGGACATCGACAAGGACAAGATGACCCTGACCATCAAGACTGGCGAAGGCTCCACCGAAAAGAGCCGCAGCTGGGAATTGGAGATCGTGGGCGTTCTGGAGCCGGACGGTGCCAAGGGCTACTGGACCCAGAGCGGTATCGTGCTGCGCATCCAGGACATGAAGATGCTGCAAAAGATCTACAATGACATGACCAAGACCAAGGAGGAGAGCAAGAGCTACGAGCAGGTCTATGTCAAGGTCGATGATCTGAGCAATGTCACCGACGTTGAAACAGCCATCCATGACTTGGGGTTCACGAACACCTACTCGATGAACCAGCAGCGCGAGGAAATGCAGAAGCAGGTCATGAACAGCCAGATGATTTTCGGCGGCATTGCGGCGGTCTCGCTGCTGGTGGCGGCTATCAACATCATCAACACCATGACGATGGCGATTTACGAGCGCACTCGTGAGATCGGCGTCATGAAGGTTCTGGGCTGCGAGCTGGGCAACATCCGCACGATGTTCTTGCTGGAAAGCTCAACCATCGGCTTCATCGGCGGCCTGATCGGGCTGGGCATCAGTCTGATCGCCAGCTTTGTTTTGAACAACCTGTCCACGCTGGGGCAGGGGCTGGACCTGTCCGGCCTGATGGGCGGCGGCTACTACATGGGCGGCGGCGGTGGAACGATTTCCATTATCCCGCCCTGGCTGATGCTGGCAGCGCTGGTTTTCGCCACGCTGGTGGGCCTGGTGGCCGGCATCCTGCCCGCAAACAAGGCGGTCAAGATCAGCGCCCTGGAAGCGATACGCCACGAATAAAAAAAGCATCCCGCACAGTTTCTGTGCGGGATTTTTGTATACAACGGGTTTTTAACAACAAATTGGACTTTTCCACCGCAGATTCCCACAACTAAAAGAAGTTTTCAACATTTTCCACAGGAAAAGTAGGGTGCATATGGGTTTTCCACCGAGTTTTGACTTTGTTCTATGCGATGCATCGTTGTTTTATAGTTTTCAACAGTTTTCCCGAGTTTTCCACGATGAAAGTGCAAAAACCATGTGGAAAACCCAATTTGCGGTGGAAAATTCATACCAATAGGGGATAAGCGCCCGGGCATGTCTATATATTGTTAATAATTGGGGATTTTGACCCTAATGTATACCCGGTTGTGGGTGGTGGAAAAATAAGAGTTTTCAACACGGTTGTGGAAAACGGTGTGGAAAGTAGGGAAGTTGTCCACAATCAGGCGCGGGCAAAGCCCCTCCGCCTTGCCACCCACCAAAAAAGCAGCCCGGCTTTACAGTCAGGCTGCTTTTTCAACAATTTCGTTTAAAACTCGATCTTACCAAACGCGAAATCGTCACCGTCGTGGATGCGCTCGGTGGTTTTGGGGGCCATCGGCTTGGCATCCGGGTCACGCGGGCGGTCGGCAAAGTCGCGGGCGGGCACGCTGGAACGCGGGCCGCCGTAGCGCGGGCCACGGTCGCCGCGATTGCCGCGGTAGCCGCCACGCCCGCCATCACGGCCGTCACGGCCGCTGCGGGGGCCTCTGGGGCCGTTTCCGCGGTAGCCGCGGTTTCCATCACGGCGGGGGTCACGACCGCCGTCACGGCGGCCGCCGCGCTGGTTGCGGGCGTTGTCGCGGTCAGGCAGGTTGCTGGCGTTGGGGTCGGTGGAGTAAAGCACCACATGGCGGGCCGGGCCTTCGCCCTTGCTCTCGCTGCGCACGCCCTCGATATCGGCGATGGCGGTGTGGATGATGTGGCGCTCGTAGGGGTTCATCGGCTCCATCTCGTAGTAGCAGCCGGTGCGGATGACGCGGTCTGCAATGCGCTTGGCAAGGGCAGAGAGGTCGTCCTCGCGCTTGTTGCGGTAACCGCCGACATCCAGGCCCAGCTTGATATAGGGGCCTTCCATGCGGTTCACAACGAGGCTGGCGAGGTAGGACAGGCTCTCCATCGTCTCACCGCGGCGGCCGATGAGTGCGCCCATGTGCTCGCCGGAGACTTTCAGGATGGTGGCGGCGCCCTTCTTGACGGCGGTGAAGCTGAAGTTTTCCACACCCATCAGGTTGAAGATGGGAGTCAGGTAGTCAACCGCAGCCTGCAGGCGCGGGTCAGCGGCGATATCGAGAGGGATCTCAACGTCGTCCTCGGCAACCGGGGCCAGCTCGGCGGCCTCGACCATATCCTCAACGACTGCTTTCTCGATTTCGGGGGCTGTCTCGTCGGAGATTTCAACAACTTCTGCCGGCTTGGTGGAAACTTCGGCAGGCTTTTCCTCAGCAGCCGGGGCCGGGGCGGCCTCGGGTTCCTCAACCTTTACCAGAACCTTGGCAGGGATGGTTTTGAACAGCTTGCGGGTGGGAAATTCCAGCACTTCATAGCTGACATTGATATCGTCACGGTCAACGCCCAGGGCTTCGCAGGCAGCCTGCACGGCGGCTTCAACGGTCTTGGCGCTCATTTCCATACTGCGCATAATGGGGGACCTCCTTCTTATTTCTTATCGTTATGTTCATCACAAAGGGGAGCGGGGCGGGCGCATATAGAATGCGCCCCTACGGCGGCAGGGGATACACTCCCTCACAGCCGCCAACGGCGCGGGCGAGCAATGCTCGCCCCTACGATTGCGCGGCGTCTTTTCTTAGTCTTTGTTCAGCGGGGTGGTGCGCTCGTCTTTGTAGAGCTCGGCTTCCAGCTGGCGGGCACGTTCCAGGCGCAGCTTGTTGGCCTCGCCCAGGGTAACTTCCTTCTCGACCTGCTTGCCGTTCTGTTCGACCGTGACGGTGCGCTTCTTCTTACGCTCGGCACGCTTGGCGGCCAGCTCGGCCTCATACTGGGCCTTGAACTTCTCGGGGCTGTAAATCTTGTAGGTGATATAGGACTGGCCGATCTGCAGCAGGTTGGACACGCCGTAGTACAGCGAGAAGCCGACGGGGGCGTTAAAGCAGAAGGTGACGAACATCAGGTTCATGACCAGCATCATGACCTTCATGCTGCCCTGCATCTGGGCATCCATACCGGAGAGCTTCTGGGTGACGAAGTAGCTGATGAACATCGTGACCGCTGCGATGGCCGGGAAGATGGCGATGGGCACCAGGCGGAAGCCGGGGATATCGCACATATCCATGCCGAAGAAGCTGGTGTTGAAGTTCTGGATCTCTGCCACGATGTTGGCGGGGATGATGGACGGGTCGATCACAGCGCCGTTGTGGATGGCCTGGATCAGCGCGGTCTGCATCGTGGACGCATTGGTGGTTGCCAGGCCGATGGCCTCGCACGCAGCCTTGACTGCGGTGTTATCGACACCGAAGATGTAGTGTACGGGGTAGTACACAACGCCCAGGAAGCCGAACAGCACCAGCATCGTCAGCAGCATGGGCAGGCAGCCGCCCATGGGGTTGAAGCCGTGCTCCTGCTGGAGCTTCATCAGCTCCTCCTGCTGCTTCTGGGGGTCATTTTTGTACTTCTGCTGGATTTCATTCATCAGCGGCTGAAAAACAGCCATCTTTGCCGAGGATTTCTGCTGATGGATGCTCAGGGGGAAGAGCAGCAGTTTGAGGAGTAGGGTGGCAACGACCATCGTTACCGCGTAGTTGCCGATGAAGCTGTACAGGATCTTCACCAGCGGGCCAATCAATATGGCCAGGAAGTACATAAAGTTCATAGCCTTTCCTTCTGCCCCGTCTGCGCCCGGGACCATTATTTTTATGTAGGTCTCTGCTGCGCAGTGCAAAGACATGAGAAGCAATGTTGAGAAGCCTTCTCCCTTGGGAGAAGGTGGCCGAAGGCCGGATGAGGGGCGGGCTTGCCCGGCCACCCCTTTGCGGGGCGGCAATGGGAGGTTCTCCCCTCATCAGTCCGCTTTGCGGACAGCTTCTCCCCCAAAGGAGAAGCCTTTCAGCGGCTGCGCGTCAGCCTGCGTTCCGGGCTGACCCATCTCCCCTTTGGGGGTACCGGGTCATAGCCGAATTTCGCAAATGGTTGGCAGCGCAAAAGCCGCCAGGTGGTCAAAAGCAGACCTTTGACCAGGCCGTGGGTGGCCAGCGCCTGCATGGCGTACTCGCTGCAGGTGGGCACAAAGCGGCAGTGATGCCCGAGGTGTGGGCTGATATACCGCTTGTAGCCGCGCAAAAGTTTGATGAGAAAGCGTGTGATCATTCGGCAGCCGGCACGGCGGGGGCAGCCTTATCGGGCAGACCCGCCTTGGTGAAGAGCTTGCCCAGCGTTTTGCTCAGCTGGGTGCTTTTTAAGCGCGGGGTCTGGCCGCGGGCTACGAGTATTATATCATATCCGCCGATATTTTGCGACAAGTGTTCGGCCAGGGCAGCGCGCATAACGCGGCGGGCGCGGTTGCGCTGCACGGCATGGCCGACCTTTTTGGTTGCGGTCAGCCCGATGCGGGTATAGCCCACCCGGTTTTTAGCCACGTACAAAACGCAGTGCGGATGTACATAGCTTTTGCCCCGGCCATACACCCGGTTGAACTGCCAATTTTTATTTAAGGTGCGGTAACGCATAGGTCTCCTTCCTAAAGGCTTCCCCCTCGGGGGAAGGCATTTTATTTTTTCCTATTCTTCTATATTATAATGAATCCCGTTTTCTGTAAAGCCATTATTTGAAAAAAGGGTTGCTGATTTTACAATCAGCAACCCTTTTGTTCATTTCATCTCTGATAGAATCAGACAGTCAGGCTCTTACGGCCCTTCGCACGGCGGCGGGCAATGACCTTGCGGCCATTCTTGGTAGCCATGCGGTTCAGGAAACCGTGGACGCGGCTGCGCTGACGCTTCTTGGGCTGGAAAGTACGCTTCATTTTTCATTCCTCCTGTTGAAATCCCGGTATGGGCTGTTTGCTCAGGGCTTCGCCCATACACTGGGGCAGCCTTGCAGAGTTAGATTATACGCGATAAACCACCTATTTGTCAAGAGGTTTTGGGCAGAATTTTTCGCTCCCGCGTCAAAGAATTGCTGCTACAAAGAGTTATCCACTACATTTTGTACTATTTACTGTTGAAAAACGCAGTTCTTGTGGAAAACTTTCCAGCAAAAAAATTTTACCGTCCGCCGCGCTTAAAATTTTCAACAATTCCCCCTTACAAAAAAGTTTCTACTTTATTATATATAGCTGTTGTTTAAAACCGGATTTTGTGGTATACTGTATTCAGTATTTTTGCGCCCTGTTTTCCGCACAGGGCGTTCCATCATAAACAGGAAGTGGGGAGTATCGACATTCATGGATTCCATCAATGAGGTATTGGAAGCGGTCAAGGCCTACTGCAAGGAAAAGACCTCGGACGCTACCTACGCATTTTACATCAAGGATATCAAGGCCGTGAGCTTTGAAAATTCCAACACCATCACGCTGGAACTGCGCAGTGAATTTGTGATGAAGATCGTATCCGATCGCTACACAGCGCTGCTGAAAGAAGCGTTCAAGGCCATTCTCGGCTTTGATGTGGAAATTCTCTATGTGGCGGCCCCGCCGGAGGACGGCGAGAAGGCCGACGGCAGTGCGGACCAGCGGGACGAGAAATCGCTGCCAAGCGGCCGGTATGATTTCACCTTTGAAAATTTCATCAAGGGACCGTCGAACCAGTTTGCGTTTGCGGCCGCGCAGGCCGTGGCGGCGAACCCTTCCGGCGCGTACAACCCGCTGTTCATCTATGGGCCGTCAGGCCTGGGCAAGACCCATCTTTTGAACGCCATCCAGTTTGAGATCAAGAAAAATCACCCGGATTTCAACATCGTTTACGTGGATTGTGAAATGTTCACAAACGAGACGATTTCCGCCATCAAGACGGCGACGATGGAGCAGTTCCGTCAGAAATACCGCAAAGCGGATGTGCTGCTCATCGACGACATCCAGTTCCTGGCCGGCAAGGAGAGCACGCAGGAGGAGTTTTTCCACACCTTCAACACGCTGCACAACGATGGCCGGCAAATCGTCATCGCGTCGGACCGCCCGGCGAAGGAGATCAAATCGCTGGAGGAGCGTCTGCGCACCCGGTTTGAGTGGGGCCTGACCGCCGACATTCAGCCGCCGGATTTTGAGACCCGTGTCGCCATCGTCAAACGCAAAGCCGAGCTGCTCAATCTTGACCTGCCCAACGATGTGGCCGAGTACATTGCAAATCACCTGAAGCAGAACATCCGCCAGCTGGAGGGCGCGGTCAAGAAACTGAACGCCTACTATATGCTGGAGGGCATTGAGCCCTGCATCGGTGTGACGACGACGGCCATCAAGGACACGCTGAACGACAGTCAGCCGATCCCGGTGACGATTGAAAAGATCCTCAACGAGGTTGCCCGCACCTACAATGTGATGCCGGCGGATATCCGGGGCAAGAAGCGCAATGCGAATGTGAGCGCGGCGCGGCAGATGACGATGTACATTATCCGGGAAGTTACCGGCATGAGCATGGAGGCCATCGGCCAGGAGTTCCAGCGCGATCATTCCACGGTGGTATATTCCATCAAAACGATGGAGGAAAACATCAACCGCGACCAGCACCTGAAAGAGATGTGCAGCGACATCATGAAAAATGTCCGCACCTAATTCCTTTCTTGAAAGAAAGGAACCAAAGAACTTTCAATATTTGTTCCAGTAAAGTGAGTAGCGAATAAAAATTAAACGTTTTATCGGCGATAACTTTACGGGTTGAATGTTTGTAGTTTCTTTGGTTACTTTCTTTGCAAAGAAAGTAACTTTTTCCACAGAGTTTTTAGTTTTTAACAGACAGTTCTCCACGCCGCGTGTTGAAAAAGCGCGGGTTTTGAGTTTTCCACAAGGATGTCCACAGACTGTTCAAAACAATTCACGGCCGGTTTTTGCCGCAGGTATCACAGTCCGCGGAGTTTTCCACCAAACTAACAGCCCCTACTACTGCTACTACCAAAGTTAATAGTTTCTGCTGATAGGGACCTGCTACAACTGCTCTACAACCGGGCCAAACGGCAGCCATTTTGTGGAAAACAAAAACTATACAAATTGTAGAGTAAATTTTACGTTTTTTGCCGAGGCTTTTTTCCAAAAAAGCCGGAAAGAGAAGAAACCATGAAATTTGAATGCGAAAAGACCCTGCTTGCCAGTGCCATTGACGGCGTTTCCCGCGCAATCACCAACCGCGCGGCCATCCCTGTGCTGGAAGGCATCTACATGAAAGCCGAGGGCTTTAACCTGACCTTGACCGGCTACGATATGGAAATGGGCATCACGACCACTATTGAATGCAACGTACTTGTACCCGGTGAAACCGTACTGGATGCAAAACTGCTCAGCGCCATGATCAACCGTATGCCCGCAGGCGATGTCTGCATTGAGCTGAACGACGAAGGCCAGGCAAAAATCAGCGGTGGTGTGGCAGAATTTGAAATTCCTGCCCTGAATGCCAGCGACTACCCCAGCCTGCCTGTGACCGGCGCCGACAACACCATGACCGTCAAGTGCGGTATGCTGCGCGAGATGATCGAGAAAACCATCTACGCCGTCAGCCAGGACGACAAGAAACCCGCCCACACCGGCGAGCTGTTCGTCATTGAGCCAGGCAGCTTGACCATCGTTGCCCTGGACGGCTACCGTTTGGCCATCATCCAGCGCGATGTTGAGTGTACCCGCGATATCCGCATCATCATCCCCGCCAAGACGCTGCAGGAACTGCTGAAGATCATGGGCGGCGCGGACGACGATGTGAAGATCGACGCCAACCGCCGCTATGTCGTGTTCACCTCCAACGGCTATACCATCATGAGCCGCCTGATCGAGGGCGACTTCCTCAACTATGAGAGCGTTATCCCGAAGGATAAAAAAACGCGTATCACCGTGGATTGCAAGACTTTTATCGATACGATCGAGCGCGCGTCGCTGATTATCACCGAGCGCCTGAAGAACCCGCTGCGCATCAGCTTTGGCGAGGACCGCGTGACCGTGCGCTGCCAGACGCCGCTGGGCAAGGTCGTGGACGAGTTTGCCCCGGTGCAGATGGAGGGCGACGCGGTGGAGATCGGCTTCAATAACCGCTACCTGCTGGACGCGCTGCGCTACTCCAAATGCGAGAAGATGGTGCTGGAGATCAACGGCCCCCTGAGCCCGGTCAAGCTCCTGCCCGAGGACGGCAAGGATTTTATCTATCTGGTTTTGCCGGTGCGCTTTAAGAACGAGGGCTGATTATGGAAAAAATTCGTATCAACACTGAATTTATCAAACTGGACGCCCTGCTCAAATTCGCAGGCCTGTGCGAGACAGGCGGCGAGGCAAAGGAGCTGATCCAGGGCGGGGCCGTCAAGGTCAACGGCGAGGTCTGCACGATGCGCGGCAAAAAGTGCCGCGCAGGCGATACCGTTGAGCTGGACGGCCAGACCGTGCAGGTCGCGGAGGGCGCGTAATGCGCTTAACGCACCTGGAATTAACGAACCATCGCAATATTGCCCATGCAGAACTAAACCCGGACCCGCATTTGACCGTACTGTGCGGCCCCAACGGTCAAGGCAAGACGAACCTGCTGGAGGCCGTCTGGCTGCTGACCGGCGGCAAGAGCTTCCGCGGGTCGAAGGACGCCGAACTCATCCAGCGCGGCTGTGACTTCTCGGTCATAGAGGGTACGTTTGAGACACAGGACGTGGAAAAATCCATCCGCCTGACCGTGGGCAGCAAGGGCAGCCAGCGGCCCGGCCGCACCGGCAAATTGAACGGCGCGGACATTGGCCGCGCGGCGGCACTGGCCGGGAATTTTCAAGCCGTCGTGTTTGAGCCGGACCTGTTGAGCCTGGTCAAAGGCGGGCCGGATGGGCGGCGGCGGTTCCTGGACTCGGCGCTGTGCCAGGTGTACAGGCCGTACCTGGTAGCGCTGCGGCGGTATATGCGGCTGACGGCCCAGAAAAATGCACTGCTGAAAAGCTACGATATCACGCCAAACGGCGGCGTGCTGCTGGATACCTACGATGAGCAGCTGGCTGAGTACGGTGCACTTATCATGGATCACCGCTGCAAATTCCTGGCGGCGGCCGCGCCCATTGCTGCGCAGAATTATAAGGATATCTCCCACGGAGCCGAGACGCTGGAACTGCATTACCAGATGTGTACACCGGCCCCCACCGCTGACGCGCTGCTGGAAAAGCTGCACGCCATGCGCCCTGCGGAGCTGCGGGCAGGGTTCTGTCTGGCAGGCCCGCACCGGGAGGACTTGGAGATACTGCTGGACGGTCAGCCCGCCCGGGTCTACGGCAGCCAGGGCCAGCAGCGCAGCTGCGTACTGGCTATGAAGCTGGCCGAGGCCACGGTAGTGGGGGACTTGTTCGGCGAGCATCCGGTACTATTGCTGGATGACGTTTTGAGCGAGCTGGACGACGAGCGCCAGACCTACCTGCTGACCCGCATGGGCGAGCACCAGACCATCGTGACGACCTGCGACACCGCCGCGTTTGCACGGACGAATGGGAAAATTGTGATGGTCAAGGGCGGAACCGTAGCAGAGCCGTAGGGTGGTTGCCCGCTGACGGGCAATGACGCAGAGTGGAGGGCCGGGCATACCCGGCCCTTACAGAGAGGTGCAGGAAATGTACTTTCACGCCGGGCAGGATTTTGTACTGAACACCCGCGATGTGATCGGGGTGTTTGATCTGGACACAGCCGGGGCGTCGCGGCGGACGGAAGAATATTTCCGCCACGCCGAAAACGAGGGTGCGGTCGTGGACCTTTGCGCCCCCGGCACCCTGCCCAAAAGTTTTATGGTCACGGATTTCCCCGATGAGACCGTGTATATCAGCCAGCTTTCGCCCGCGGCATTGAAGAAGAGGGCGGAAAAATTAGAATTTTAAAGAACCACGACCGTAGGGGCCGGGTATGCCCGGCCCGCAACATAAAAAGTACCGCCCGATAAAAGGGCAATAACGCAAGACGGAGGGCCGGGCATGCCCGGCCCCTACATTGCAAAATAAGAGATACCCACCCACAACAGGAGGCTATCATTTCATGGCAGAAGAAATCATCACCGAAACCAACCGCGAGACGGCTACCGACCATGCCTACGGCGGTGCGCAGATCCAGGTCCTGGAAGGCCTGGAGGCTGTGCGCAAGCGCCCCGGTATGTATATCGGCTCCACCGGGCCTTCCGGTCTGCACCACCTCGTCTATGAGATCGTCGATAATGCCATCGACGAGGCGCTGGCGGGCTACTGCACCCACATCGAAGTAGCCATCAAGCCCGGCAACATCATCGAAGTATCGGACAATGGCCGCGGCATCCCGGTCGATATCCAGCCCAAGCTGGGCATCCCGGCTGTCACCGTCGTTTACACTGTGCTGCACGCCGGCGGCAAGTTCGGCGGCGAGGACTCCGGCTACAAGGTCGCCGGCGGTCTGCACGGCGTCGGCGCGTCGGTCGTCAACGCTTTGTCTGAGTGGCTGACCGTCCGCGTGCGCCGCGATGGGGTAGAGTATGAGCAGAGCTTCAAGCGCGGCAAGCCCGACGGCGACCTGAAAAAAATCGGCGCGGCGGCTTCTACCGGAACGACAGTCACTTTCAAGCCCGACCCGGAGATGTTCCAGGAAACGACGCTCTACCGCTATGAAACGCTGCTGAAGCGCCTGCGGGAGGAAGCGTTCCTGAACGCCGGTGTCAAGATCACCCTGACCGATGAGCGCCCCGATGCCGACCGCCCGCAGGATGAGCAGAACGGCGAAATGCGCGCCGAGACAATGTGCTACGAGGGCGGTATCCGTTCTTTTGTCAGCTACCTGTGCGAGCGCCGCGACTTAACGCCGCTGCACCCCCAGGTCATGTATATGAAGGGCGAGGGCCAGGGCGCTGTGGCCGAGGTCGCCCTGCAATACTACGACAACAGCTATAACGAGCTGCTGTTGAGCTTTGCCAACAACGTCCATACCCCCGAGGGCGGTACCCACGAGGAAGGCTTCAAGCTGGCCCTGACCCGCGTGCTGAATGAGTACGGCCGCGCCAAGGGGATTTTGAAGGATAAGGACGAGAATCTGTCCGGCCCCGACGCCCGCGAGGGCATCATCGCCGTCGTCAGCGTCAAGCTGCAGGAGGCCCAGTTCGAGGGCCAGACCAAGGCAAAGCTGGGCAACACCTTCATCAAGGGCCTGGTCAACAACGTCGTCTACAAGGCGCTGACAGAGTTCTTTGAGGAAAACCCCGCCGTTGCCAAGGCAATTTTGGAGAAGGCCACCCAGGCTGCCCGCGCCCGCGCCGCCGCCAAAAAAGCCCGCGAACTGGTCCGCCGCAAGAGCGCGCTGGAATCCAACCGTATGCCCGGCAAGCTGGCTGACTGCCACGAAAAAGACCCCGCCAAGACAGAACTCTTCATCGTGGAGGGCGATTCTGCAGGCGGCTCGGCCAAGATGGGCCGAGACTCCAACATTCAGGCCATCCTGCCTTTGTGGGGCAAGATGCTGAACGTCGAAAAGGCCCGCGCCGACCGCATCTACGGCAACGATAAACTGATGCCTGTTGTCACCGCGCTGGGCACCGGCATTGGCGACGAGTTTGATATCAGCAAAGTGCGCTACCACAAGATCTTCATCATGGCCGATGCTGATGTCGACGGTTCGCACATCTGCACGCTGATGCTGACCTTCTTCTTCCGCTATATGCGCCCGCTGATCGACAACGGCTATGTCTATGTCGCCCAGCCGCCGCTGTTCAAGCTGCAGAAGGGTCAGACCGTCAAGTACGCCTACAACGACGAAGAAATGAAGGTGTTGAGCGCCGAAATGCCCGGCGCGAAGGTCAACCGCTACAAAGGCTTGGGCGAGATGAACCCCGACCAGCTGTGGGAGACCACCATGAACCCAGACAACCGCGTCATTGTCCAAATTAAAATTGAGGACGCCGAGCGCGCCGACGAAGCGTTCAGCATTCTGATGGGTGAGCAGGTCGAACCCCGCCGCCAGTTCATCGAAAAGAACGCCAAGTACGCGAATTTGGATGTGTGATACATCATACGCCGCCCGTGTAGGGGCCGGGCATGCCCGGCCCGCCGCATAAAAACCACCGCCCCGTTTATGGTGTATGAATCATGGATTATACGATTTTATGCCCGCGCAAAAATCCCCGTTTGCAAAATTATGATTTATGATTATAGAAGAGAAAATTATTATTTTGTGACCGTATGTGCGCATCATAAACAATGTGTGTTTGGCGCGGCAGGAAAACCAAATGTCGTCGGACAAATGGCCGCACAAGGAATAAAGGATATTTCCAGACATTTTCCCGGTGTGGGTGTGGATGAATATGTGGTAATGCCAAATCATGTTCATATGATATTGGTTTTTCCGCAGGAACAATGTAATTTGTCCGCCGTAGTGGGAAGCTACAAGTCGTATGTGTCCAAAATGTTCCATGTGGAACATCCGGGTGTGACATTGTGGCAGCGTTCATTTTATGATCATATTATTCGTGATGAAAACGCGTATTGTGAAATTAAAAGATATATTCAGGAAAATCCGTTGAAATGGGATTTGGATGAATATAACCCACACGCATAGCGCAGCGTACAAGCAACGATCCGTTTGTGGGCAATAACGCAAAGTTGAGGGCCGGGCATGCCCGGCCCCTACGGTGCAGTAAAATTAGTAAGTTCAAGTAAGATTGAGTTAAGGTGATACAATGGAAGAAAACATCATCATGGTGCCGGGGTCCGGTACTAAGGTCATTGTGCGCGATGTGAAACAGGAGATCGAGACGGCGTTCCTGGACTACTCGATGTCCGTTATCGTGGCGCGCGCTTTGCCCGATGTGCGCGACGGCCTGAAACCCGTCCACCGCCGCATCCTGTACACGATGCACGAGCGCGGCAACGACCCGCAGCACCCCTACCGCAAATCCGCCGATACTGTCGGTGCGGTGCTTGGCTCGTACCACCCCCACGGCGATGCGTCGGTCTATGATGCCATGGTCCGTCTGGCACAGGATTTCAGCCTGCGCTACCCGCTGGTCGACGGCCAGGGCAACTTCGGTTCCGTTGACGGCGATCCCCCGGCTGCTTACCGTTACACCGAGGCCCGTATGTCCAAGATGGCCTGCGAGATGCTGACGGATATCGAGAAGGAGACCATCGACTGGGATCCCAACTTTGATGAAAACAAGAAGGAACCCCACGTCCTGCCCAGCCGCTTCCCGAACCTGCTGGTCAACGGCAGCCAGGGCATTGCGGTCGGTATGGCTACGAACATCCCGCCCCACAACCTGCGCGAGATCGTCAACGGTATGGTCGCCCTGATGGACGACCCCGAAATCGACCTGGCCGGGCTGATGGAATACGTCAAAGGCCCCGACTTCCCGACCGGCGGCATCATCATGGGCCGCAGCGGCATCCGCGCAGCCTACGCCACGGGCCGCGGCAAAATCACCCTGCGCGGCCGCGCCGAAATCGTCGAGAAGAAGAACGGCCGTTATGAAATCCTAATCAGCGAAATTCCCTACATGGTCAACAAGACCCGCCTCATCGAGTCCATTGCGGACCTTGTGAAGGATAAACGCATTGAGGGCATCAGCGACCTGAACGACGAATCCTCCAGCCGCACCGGCATGAAGATCGTCATTGAAATCAAGAAGGATGCGAACCCTCAGGTCGTGCTGAACCAGCTCTACCGCTACACCCAGCTGCAGGACACCGTGGGTGTCATTATGCTGGCGCTGGACGACGGTGTGCCCAAAATCATGAGCCTCAAGACCATGATGGAGCGCTACATCGAGTTCCAGATGCAGGTCATCCGCCGCAGAACCGCCTTTGATTTGCGCAAGGCGAAGGAGCGCGAGCACATCCTTGAAGGCCTGCACAAGGCCGTCGACATCGTCGATGAAATTATCGCGACCATCCGCGCCTGCAAGGGCGGCTTTGCCGAGGCACGCCAGGCCGTCATGGATAATTTCGGCTTCGACGAGCCGCAGGCGGACGCAATCGTCAAGCTGCAGTTGGGCCGCTTGGCCGGTCTGGAAATCCTGAAAATCGAGCAGGAGTTGGGCGAGCTGCGCGAGGCCATCGCCGATTATGAGGATATCCTCGCCAATGACGAGCACGTCAAGCGCATCGTCAAGACCGACCTGACCACGCTGGCCGACAAGTACGGCGACGAGCGCCGCACTTCCATCGAGGCTGTGTCCGGTGAGGTTGACATCGAGGATCTGATCCCCGAGGAAACCTGCGTCTTTACGCTGACCCACGAGGGGTATATCAAGCGCACCACGCTGGATACCTACCAGGCACAGAACCGCGGCGGCCGCGGTGTGCAGGGCATGACCCAGAAGGACGAGGACTTCACCGAGGAAATGTATGTCGGCTCAACGCATGACTATATGCTGTTCCTGACGAATCAGGGCCGTGTCTACCGCCTGAAGGGCTACCAGGTACCCGAGGGCAGCCGCACCGCCAAGGGCAGCCATATCGTGAACCTGCTGCAGCTGCAGGAGGGCGAGAAGGTCACGCTGATGCTGCAGCAGAAGGCCGACGTGGACGAGGACAACACCTACGCGACGATGATCACGAAACAGGGTCTTATCAAGCGCACGCCGCTGTCCCACTTCCGCAACATCCGCAAGGCGGGCCTGATTGCCATTGCCCTGAATGAGGGCGACAGCTTGGTTTGGAGCCACCTGACGAAGGGCGACGATGAAATTATTGTCGCCACCCACGACGGCGCGGCCATCCACTTTACCGAGGATGATGCCCGCGCCATGGGCCGTACCGGCCACGGCGTCCGCGTTATCAAACTGCGCGAGGGCGACTATGTCGTCGGCGCCGGCGTCTGCCGCCCGGGTGCCACTGTGCTGACCATCAGCGAAGAGGGCAAGGGCCGCCGCAGCCGCATCGACGATTACCGCATCACGAAGCGCGGCGGCTTAGGCATCCGCAACTACTCCAACGGCAATGTGGCGGGCATCAAGATCGTGGACGACACCGATGATCTGATTTTGATCAGCCAGAATGGCATCCTGATCCGCATCCATGCGTCGGATATCAACATCCAGAGCCGCTACGGCAGCGGTGTCCGCGTCATGCGCCTGGTCGAGGATGACAAGGTGGCCGTGGTCGCCCGTGTCGACCGCGACAACGAAGCCGAGACCGCGAAAATCGAGGATACCGGCGAGACTGACCCGACCCCTGAGGAGCTGGCAGCCATTGAGGCGGAGGAGCTTGCTCAGGAGGCCGCAGAGGATAACGCAGCCGATACCAACGACGAAGAATAACCCTACTTTCTTTGCAAAGAAAGTAAGCAAAGAAACTCCAAAATAGCAAACCGTGAAGGGGAGGCCGGGTTGGCCTCTCCTTTTTGGTAAAAGAAAAATAAAGGAGTACCACATGGAACATCTGCATACGACCATCTGTGCCCTGGCGACGCCGCCAGGGGAGGGCGGCATTGCCACCGTCCGCGTCTCCGGGCCGGACGCCTACGGCATCGTCGGCAAGATTTTTGCGCCGGTGCGGCAGGGCAAGAGCGTTGCCGACGCCAAGGGCTACACCGCCATGCTGGGCCATTACCTGTTGCACGGCGCGGAGATGGACGAGTGCGTGGCACTGTTTTTCCGCGCACCGCACTCCTACACCGGCGAGGATGTGATAGAGTTGTCGGTCCACGGCGGCACGGCTATGGCAGACGGCCTGCTGGAAGCGCTGATCACGGCGGGGTGTGCGCCTGCAGGCCCCGGTGAGTTCACCCGCCGCGCACTGGAAAATGGGCGTATGTCGCTGACCCAGGCCGAGGCCGTGATGGAAGTTATCGCGGCGAATGGCCGGCAGGGGGCGGCGCTGGCAAAATCGGCACTGGATGGGCGGCTGGCAAAACGCATTGGCTGCATCCAGACTGCACTGCAAACGCTGAACGCCCACCTGACCGCCTGGGTCGATTACCCCGAGGAGGACGTCCCCGAACTGTCCGACGAGGCGTTTGTGCAAACCTTGACAGAACAGAAAACCGAGTTGGACGCACTGATCAACGGGTACAGTGCGGGCGCAGTGCTGCGCCACGGCGTGGACTGCGTGCTGCTGGGGCGACCCAACGTGGGCAAAAGCACGCTGCTGAACCTGCTTGCCGGGTTCGACCGGGCCATCGTCACGCCGGTGGCAGGCACGACCCGGGATATTGTCGAGCAGGCCGTGCAGCTGGGCAGCGTGCGGTTGAACCTGTTTGACACCGCCGGTGTGCGGGAGGTTGGTGTGGATGGTGACGCGATAGAGGCCGAAGGCATCCGCCGCAGCTGGAAAAAGCTGGACGAGGCTGGGCTGGTGCTGGCGGTGTTCGATGCCGCGCAGCCGCTCTCCGAAGATGATTTGGAGCTGGCCCGCAAATGCCGGAGCCGCCCGGCCATTGCCGTGCTGAATAAACAGGACCTGGCGGGAAAGCAGGATGTTCCACGTGGAACATTGGAGCCGTATTTTAAGAAAATCGTTCCCATGTGCGCCAAAGACGCCGTGGGCTTGCAGGCTTTGACGGACGCCGTGGCAGATCTGTTAGGCACGGCCCAACTGGATCCGAGTGCCGCCCAGCTGTGCAGCGCCCGCCAGCTTGCCGCGGCGACCCGGGCAAGGGACGCGCTGGCCGAAGCCATCCGCGCAAGGCAGGACGGCTTTGGGCTGGACGCCGCCGCCGTCTGCCTGACGGACGCCCTGCAGGCGTTGTGCGATTTGACCGGTGAAGACGCGACAGAGGCAACGATTGATGAAGTGTTTGAAACATTCTGCGTGGGCAAGTAAGTAAATAATAAGGAGCCTTCCCCCGAGGAAAAAGCCTTTTGGGGAGAGCCTTCCCCCTCTGGGGGAAGGTGGCCGCAGGCCGGATGAGGGGCGAGTTTCCGGCGGTAACTCGGTAAAGGGACAATAGAGTTAAAGTTGCCCCTCATCAGCCGCCTGCGGGCGGCAGCTTCCCCCAAGGGGGAAGCCTTTAGAAAGTGGAGGCAAACTATGAAAGGCATCAAAACCATAAATCCGTTACGCAAAAATGCCCGAACCCTCCGCAAAGAAATGACCCGGCAGGAACGGCATCTTTGGTATGACTTTCTGAAAAATCTCCCGCAAACGGTCCACCGTCAAAAAATGATTGGCATTTTATAGTTGATTTTTATATTCCATCGTGTAAACTGGTAATAGAGCTGGATGGCGCACAGCATACCGAACCGCAGGCTGCCGCGTGCTGCGCTATGGCAACAATGAACTGGATACAAATTTCGCAGGAGTCTGCGAGGATATTCTGCAAAAGATAGGGTAAGAAGGAAAGTATATGGACAAACTAGGAACCTACGACGTCATCGTCATCGGCGCGGGGCACGCCGGTATTGAAGCGGCGCACGCGGCAGCAAAACTGGGGGCAAGGACGGCGGTGTTTACGCTGTCACTTGATTTTATCGGCAATATGCCCTGCAATCCGTCCATCGGCGGCACGGCCAAGGGCCATCTCGTCCGCGAGGTCGATGCCCTGGGCGGGCTGATGGGCATTGCCGCGGACGCCACCTACCTGCAAAGCCGGATGCTGAACCGCGGCAAAGGCCCCGCCGTACACAGCCTGCGCGTGCAGACCGACCGCAAACGCTACCATATCTGGATGAAACACGCGCTGGAAAAGACCGCCAACCTCGATATCCACCAGGGTGAGATCGTCGGCGTGGATGTACAGGACGGCAAGGTCTGCGGTGTGTACACCAATCTGCACGGCTACTACGCCTGCAAGGCCGTCGTCGTGGCCACCGGCACCAACCTGGGCGGCCGCATTTTCGTCGGCGATGCCCACTATGACAGCGGTCCCGACGGCACCCATGCCGCCACCGGGCTGACAAAATGTCTGGTGGCGCACGGCTTCACGCTGCGCCGCTTCAAGACCGGCACGCCCGCCCGCGTCCACCGCCGCAGCATCGACTTCTCGAAGCTCGAATGCCAGCCCGGCGACCCAGACGACGAATTACAGCCCTTCAGCTTTATGACCCGCGTGCCGATGCACAACAAGGTCAACTGCTACATCGCCTACACAAACCCCGCGACCCACAAGGTCATTCTCGACAACCTGCACCGCTCGCCGCTCTACGGCGGCGACATTCAGGGCGTCGGCCCGCGCTACTGCCCTTCGATTGAGGACAAGGTCGTCCGCTTTAAGGAGAAGGAGCGCCACCCGGTTTTTGTGGAGCCCTGCGGCGAGGACACCGAGGAAATGTACCTGCAGGGCCTTTCGTCCAGCCTGCCCGAGGCCGTGCAGAACGAGATGTACCGCACGATCGCCGGGTTTGAAAATCTCGAGATCATGCGCCCGGCCTACGCCATCGAGTATGACTGCGTAGACCCCACCACCCTGAAGCCTACGCTGGAAAGCAAGGTCGTCAGCGGCATCTACGGTGCCGGGCAGTTCAACGGCACCTCCGGCTACGAGGAGGCCGCCGCGCAGGGCCTGCTGGCCGGCTTAAACGCCGCCCGCCATGCGCTGGGCAAAGAAGAACTTGTGCTGGCGCGGCACACGAGCTACCTGGGCACGCTGGTGGACGACCTGGTCACCAAGGGCGTGCTGGACCCCTACCGCATGATGACGAGCCGCAGCGAGTACCGCCTGAGCCTGCGCCAGGACAACGCCGACGAGCGTCTGACGCCCATTGGCAGGGAATACGGTCTGGTGGACGATGAGCGGTGGGCCATGTTCTGCCATGACCGCGAGGTCAAGCAGACCGAGCTGCACCGGCTGGAGACGACAAGCATCAAATTGGCCGACCTGCGCGCGGCTGCCCCCGAAGGTGCCGAGCTGGGCGAAATCGGCGGCACGGCCATCGAGCTGATGCGCCGCCCCTACATCAACTATGAGTTGGTCGCCAAGGTCATCGGCCGCGGCGAGGGTGTGACCACCGCCATGGCCCAGCGCATCGAGACGGAAATACGCTACGCCGGGTACATTGCCCGCGAGGAACGCATTATCCGGGACATCCAGCGGCATGAAAACGTGAAGATCCCCGAGGATTTCGACTATGCGCCCATCGAGACGATGACGTTGGAATCCCGCGAGAAGCTGGCAAAAATCCGCCCCCGTACCTTGGCCCAGGCCGGGCGGATACCCGGGGTATCACCCAGTGATCTGGCGCAGCTGAGTATTGTGATTTTGAAGGATAGTAAATGAGCCTTCCCCCTCTGGGGGAAGGTGGCCGAGGCTCCGACCGAGGCCGGATGAGGGGCGATGTTTCCGCAGCAGCTCCGTAAATGGACAATAGAGACAACACCGCCCCTCATCAGCCGCCTGCGGACGGCAGCTTCTCCCAAAGGGAGAAGCCTTTGTGCAAGGAGATGAAAGAAATGATTGATAAAAACAGATTAGCCACCAAATGTTCCACATGGAACATCACCCTGACCTCCACCCAGCTGGACTTGCTGGACAAGTACGCCGAGCTGCTGGTCAGCTATAACGAGAAGGTCAATCTGACCGCCATCACCAGCCCCGAGGGCATCGAGGACCGCCACTTTGCGGACAGCCTGCTGTTTGCGGCCCAGCCCGAGGTGCAGGGCAAGATGGTGGACGTCGGCACCGGGGCAGGATTCCCGGGTATTGTGGCGAAAATCTACAAGCCCGATTTGCAGCTGACCCTGATGGAACCCACCGGAAAGCGGGTGGACTTTTTGAAATACGTCTGTGCTGAACTGGGCCTGACCGGGGTCGAGTTTGCCAAGGAGCGCGCCGAGGAAGCCGCCCGCAAGGTCTGGCGTGAGCAGTTCGACATTGCCAGTGCCCGTGCCGTGGCGGCCCTGCCGGTGCTGAGCGAATACTGCCTGCCGCTGGTCAAGGTGGGCGGGCGGTTCATCGCCATGAAGGGCCCCGAAGCCGATGCCGAGGCCAAGGCTGCGGCCAACGCCCTGAAAAAGCTGGGCGGCCGATATGAGGAAACCCGGCAGTTCACCCTGCCGGACGGCAGTGCGCGGGGACTGGTTTTCTGCAAAAAAATATCGCAAACTCCGACGGTTTACCCCCGAAACGGCGGAAAAATCGCAAAGAAACCGTTGTAACACCGCGAAAAACCGGATATCCGGGCGAACGATTTTTCTTTCCCGGGCGTATAAAATATGCTATGCTTTTTGTAGAAAAAAGCATAGCATATTTTTATGGGCCGCTTTTGTAGGGGCTGGGCATACCCGGCCCTCAGCTTTGCGGCAGGCATACAGTAAACCCAGGGGGAGGAACCGAAATTGCCAAAGAATGATATCCAAAAGCAGGGCCGTATTTTAATGCTGCCGGTGGATTGCATCGAGCCGTCGCCCTACCAGGCCCGCACCGCCTTTGATGAGCCGGAAATCGCTGCGCTGGCGGTCAGCATTTTGCAAAACGGTCTGCTGCAGCCCATCAGCGTGCGGCGGGTCGGTATCCGCAAATACCAGCTTGTGGCGGGGGAACGCCGCCTGCGTGCCTGCCGCCTGGCCAAGCTGGACAAGGTCCCTGCGATTCTGGCCGACTACGACGACAGCGAGTCCGCCGCGCTGGGCCTTTTGGAAAATTTGCAGCGCAGCCAGCTGGATCCGTTTGACACGGCGCGGGGCATCAAGGAGGTCATCCGCCTGTGGGGCTGCACCCAGGCCGAGGCCGCGCGGCGGCTGGGTTTGAGCCAGCCAGCCCTTGCCAACAAACTGCGGCTGCTGACCCTGACGCCGGAACAGCAGCAGCTTTGCACGGCCAACCATTTGAGTGAGCGCCACGCCCGCGCCGCCCTGCGCCTGCCTGAGGGCCGCCGCACAGCCGCGCTGGAAAAGATGGCGCGGGACAAAATGAGTGTGCGCCAGGCGGACAAGCTTGTGGATCAGATGTTGACCGCGCCCAACGCCCCCAGCCCCTGCCGCCGCACGATCCCCATGGTGCGGGATGTGCGGTTCTTTGTAAACACGCTGCAGCACGCGGTGGATTTGATGACCCAGAAGGGGATAGCCGCCACGACGCACTGCGATAAGCATGACGGATGTTTGGAGTACATAGTGAGGATACCGGTCAGCAGTGACGGGACCGTAGGCAAGCAGGAGGACGCCCCCAAGAAGGAGGACAGCGAGTTTGCGGTGAAGGTGTGAGGAAGAAAAGCTTTTCCCCCTTAGAGGAAAGGTGGCCAAAAGCCGGATGAGGGGCGGCGTAAGGGTGCCGCCCGGTAAAGAGGGCAGTAGAGCCAAGGCCGCCCCTCATCAGTCTGCTTCGCAGACAGCTTCTTCCAAGGGAGAAGCCTTTACCCCGGTAAATGTTCCACGTGGAACATTTACCGGGGCTTTTTTCTGTTTAACCCCTTTTTTATCCCCAATTTTTGTGCTATAATAATACCAAGCGGCCCTGTGCCGCCCAAAAAACGCAAAAATAGGGGAGGTACGGCGTGGCAAAAGTCATCGCAATAGCAAACCAGAAGGGCGGCGTTGGCAAAACAACCACCGCCGTCAACTTGAGTGCCTGTGTGGCGGCGCTGGGCAAGAAGGTCCTGATCGTGGATCTGGACCCCCAGGGCAACACCACCTCCGGGTACGGGATATCCAAAAACAAGGTCGAGGCCGACACCTACACCTGCCTGATCGACGACGAGGACGTCCGCGGGGCCATCGTGAAAACCGAGTACAACGCGGATCTTTTACCCTCCAACACCCAGCTGGCGGGTGCTCCCATCGAGCTTGTCTCGGTGCCCCGGCGTGAGATGCGCCTGCGCACCGTCTTAGCACCAGTCGTGCCGCTCTACGACTACATCTTCATCGACTGCGCACCGTCGCTCGACCTGCTGACCGTCAATGCCCTCTGCGCGGCGGACACGGTCATCATCCCGATGCAGTGCGAGTTCTTCGCGCTGGAAGGATTGAGCGAGCTGATGACGACCTTAAAGACCGTGCGCAAAAAGTACAACCGCTACCTGGACATCGAGGGCGTGCTCTTCACGATGTATTCCGGGCGGCTGAACCTGACGATGCAGGTCGTCGCGCAGGTCAAAAAGTACTTTGGCGACAAGGTCTACCGCGCCGTCATCCCCCGCACCGTGCGCCTGAGCGAGGCACCCAGCTTTGGTATGCCCATCAATTTCTATGAGCCGAACGGCAAGGGCTGCGACGCCTACATGGAACTGGCGCGGGAATTTTTAGCCAACAACGAACGGTAAGGAGGGACGCCCATGGCAAAAAAAAAGCTGGGCGGGCTTGGTAAAGGACTGGACAGCCTGTTTGCCGAACTGCCCGATATCAGCGATGAGCCGTCCAGCTCGACCCTGCCGCTGCGGGAAATCGAGCCGGACCCCGAACAGCCCCGCAAACGCTTTGACGAGGATGCGCTGAATCAGCTGGCCGACAGCATCACCGAAAACGGCCTGCTGCAGCCCATCGCGGTGCGGCCTAAAAAGGTGGGCACCGGGTACATCATCATTGCGGGCGAGCGCCGCTGGCGTGCCGCCCGGCTGGCGGGCCTGGACGAGGTCCCGGTCATCATCAAGGATGTGACCGACGAGCAGGCCGCCGCGCTGGCACTGATCGAAAACCTGCAGCGCGAGGACCTGGACCCCATCGAGGTGGCCGAGGGCTGCCGACAGCTCATCGACAAGTACGGCCTGACCCAGGAGAGCGCCGCCAAAAAGCTGGGCAAAAGCCGCAGCGCCGTCACCAACAGCCTGCGCCTGCTGGCCCTTCCCGAGGATGTGCGCCGCATGGTCAGCGCGGGCAAGCTGAGCTTCGGCCACGCAAAGGTGCTGCTGGGCCTGCCCAGCGCCGAGTTGATGCAGCAGGCCGCCGCCGAGGTCGTCGCACAGAATTTGAATGTGCGCCAGACCGAGGCCCTGTGCAAAAAGCTGGCCAAGCCCGCCAAGCCGCCGAAGGAAAAGGATAACTTCACCCGCCCGAAGCGTGCCGTCGAGGTCGAAGCCGCCCTGAAAGAGGTGACCGGCAGCGAGGTCCACGTGGAATACAAGGACGGAAAAGGCTCGCTGAAAATCGACTTTTACAGCGACGATATGCTGCAAAAGTTCGTGAGCCTGCTGGGAATGTATGACCCGGAAGGGTGAGCAGCCGTTATAAAGCCTTCCCCCTTGGGGCTGCGCCCGCAGGCGCGTGTCGGAGCGCAACCGCCGTAGGCGGCTCTTAGCGCGTAGACTGAAGGTGGCCGCAGGCCGGATGAGGGGCAAGTTTCCGGCAATGACCCGCTGACGCGCAATGAAGATGAACTTTTCCCTCATCAGCCGCCTGCGGGCGCAGCCCCGAGGGGAAAGCCTTGTAGGGGCGGGGTATGCCCCGCCCGCAGCCTACCCATAAAATGCTATTTATTTGTAAAGCCGAGGGCCGGACATGTCCGGCCCCTACAAAAGCAAATATTGAATAGAGGAGTACCACTATGTTAGACATTCGTTTTGTCCGTGAAAACCCGGACGCTGTCAAGGAAAACATCAAGAAAAAGTTCCAGGACGCCAAGCTGCCCCTCGTCGATGAGGTCATCAAGCTCGACGCCGAGTACCGCGCCGCCATCGGCGAGGCCAGCGACCTGCGCGCAAACCGCAACAAGCTGTCCAAGCAGATCGGCGCACTGATGGGCCAGGCTAAGAAGGACCCCAGCAAGGCCGCCGAGGCCGAGGAAATCAAGAAGCAGGTCACCGCCCAGGCTGACCGCCTGAAGGAGCTGGAAGCCAAGGAGACCGAGCTGCAGGCCAAGATTCAGGAGATCATGTACACGATCCCCCAGATGATCGACCCCAGCGTGCCCATCGGCCCCGACGACAGCCATAACGTCGAGGTCCAGCGCTTCGGCGAGCCGGTCGTGCCCGACTACCCGATTCCGTACCATGTGGATATCATGGAGAGCTTCGACGGCATCGACCTCGACGCCGCCGGCCGCGTCTCCGGCAACGGCTTCTATTACCTGCTGGGCGACATTGCCCGCCTGCATGAGGCTGTGCTGGCCTACGCCCGCGATTTCATGATCGACAAGGGCTTTACCTATGTCATCCCGCCGTTCATGATGCACGGCGATGTGGTCAAGGGTGTTATGTCCTTCCCTGAAATGGACGCTATGATGTACAAAATCGAGGGCGAGGATCTGTACCTGATCGGCACGTCCGAGCACACGATGATCGGCCGCTTCATCGACCAGACGCTGGACGGCGCCAAGCTGCCCCTGACCCTGACCAGCTACAGCCCCTGCTTCCGCAAGGAGAAGGGCGCCCACGGCATCGAGGAGCGCGGCATCTACCGCATCCACCAGTTCGAGAAGCAGGAGATGATCGTCGTCTGCAAGCCCGAGGACAGCATGGATTGGTACGATAAGCTGTGGAAGAACTCTGTCGAGCTGTTCCGCTCCATGGAGATCCCTGTCCGCCAGCTGGAGTGCTGCTCCGGCGATCTGGCCGATCTGAAGGTCAAGAGCTGCGATATCGAGGCTTGGAGCCCGCGCCAGCAGAAGTACTTTGAGGTCTGCTCCTGCTCCAACCTGGGCGACGCCCAGGCCCGCCGCCTGCGCATCCGCTTTAAGGATGAGAATGGCAAGACCCAGCTGGCCCACACGCTGAACAACACCTGCGTGGCCCCGCCGCGTATGCTGATCGCCTTCCTGGAGAACCACCTGCAGGCTGACGGCACCGTCACCATCCCCGAGGTCCTGCGCCCCTACATGGGCGGCAAGGCCGTGTTGGTGCCCAACAAGAAGTAATTTTGAAAGAGGCTTCCCCTTTTGGGGAAGCCTTTAGAGTTTTTCCCGCATTGCACCCGCAATGCGGGATTTTTTTTGTATTTTTTGAATTTTTTCGGGGAAAACTACTTGACATAGGGGGCACTGTCGGCTATAATAATATAGCGTTCTCGAGAGCGCAGCTCACAAATGTGGCGGTATAGCTCAGTTGGCTAGAGCATTCGGTTCATACCCGAAGTGTCACCGGTTCAAATCCAGTTACCGCTACCACATGATACAAGGTTTCGCTAAAATACTTGGGGGTCGGTTGCAATAGTAGCCGATAAGTTGCTTGCTGTTTTAGCGAAATCTTGTATTATAT
>NZ_DBMDDV010000010.1:0-77406 GCF_057431175.1 Gemmiger sp.
TTTTGGATGGGAATGGTGCACCACAAAACAGCCTTACGGTAAACGTAAGGCTGTTTTTTAATGATTGCCGCGTTTTAGCCGCTGACTTAGACAAAAGTCAGCGGTTGATTTTGTATTTTGAGAGAAATTCAAGAACTTTCAGTGTGATGGAAACAGTGGCATATATGCAGCTGCCAATAAAAGTAAGCAGCAAAATTATTTCCTGAGAACTCAAGCGTTCACCTCCCTCATAATTTGGAGGCGACAATTAAAAGTAAATTATATCAGAAGAGGAGAGGATTGTCAAAATAAGCTCTCCAATTCCTTAATGGTGGTTTGTTGGTACAATACCAATGAACCGCTTTTTTTATGCAAAAATTCCGGATGCCCCAAAAGGGTAAGCGATCACTTACCCAAGGCGGTAGGATGATAGGAAAGACAGTTAGTGCCATTGCCTGGCAAGTGATAATTTAACCAAATACTATTTCAAAAATTTGGACGATTTGACAATGATTTTTTACGCTCTTCAAATGATGAGGCAGAAGTGGTATGATTATCATAATCAAGGAAACCGCGGCCGGGAGATCAATCTATTGTAAGGACGTAAAGGGGATGCGTTATGGGCAAACTGGGGAAGATACCCCGCAACATACTGATCGTCTGCGGTGCGCTTTTTATCCTTCTGGGATGCGGCCGTCCAGATGGATTTTATGGATGTCATGATTATGTATGCGCGGCTGTTCGACGAAGCGGACTTCTGGCTGCGGAATTAACAAGGAGGCTATCATATGGGATTCTTTTTCAAAAAGGCAAACAAAACCAACCGCTGCCTGCTCTGCGGCAGTGAGGTGGCCGCGGGTAAATGCACGGCTTGCGGACGTGAGGCCAAACCGCTGGTGCCGCTTTCCGCTCTGAACTGGCAAAAGGTACCCCTCAGTGTAGGCGAAGCCCTCGGCGAGCAGAAAAAGAAGCTGTTTGGCAATGCGCTGCTTACCGTAAAAGAAATGATTGCAAACGGCGAACTTTATATCGCGGATATTCACATCGATGGTGTGTACGAGCACGAATATGACAGCACCCCCGATGAAGAGGATTGCCGCACCGAGTATGACTATTACATCCAGTTCTCTACCCCGGACCTTGCCCTCTGTGACACAGATTGCGAGGTCTCGGAGGGCGACTACGACCGAGCCGAAGCGTTGCTGAAAAGCGGCCGGCATGACGCTAAGATCCTGTGGGGCCGCAAGAAGAAGGCCAACTATTACTATGCATTTGTGCCGAGAAACAGCGATGCGGCGGCCATGCTGACAAAAGGCCTGTTCGAAAAATTCATCGGCTTTGGCGAATGCACCGAAAAGCGCAAGCTGCCCTACTAAAAGGGGAGCAAATCTGTTTGAAACAATATGTCCAGAAAGCTCTGTGAGCTTACAACATAGAAATCAAAAAGAAGGTCACTATATGGGACTTGGTGAAATGATGGGCGTGAAGAACGTCAAGCTGGAGCTGAAAGGGAATTATGCTACACTGGCAGACCTGTTAGAGGCGATGAAGGACATTCAATTTGAAGCTGGAGTTCCGGAACTCACGAAGCATGGCATCGGTGCGGTAATTGTATTCCCGCCGGTTGACCGTAACAACCAGGTGTGGATCACGGGTGCAAAGGGAAAATTCACCATCATGCGCAGTGCAGAGGTAGCTGGCCTTGGCAACATGGCGAAGAATGCCGTTCTTGATACCTTGACCGACGGCTGGAGCAGTATGAGCGGTGCTTTCGGCAACAAGAAAAAGCGCTGCATGGAACTGGTGGACATTACTGCCAAAGAAATCAAAGAAGCAGGAATTTGAGCCTGTATATAGAGGTGTTGTTTCAACAACAGAAATCCCCCGGTCTATCCGGTATACTATGCCTGTAAACGGCAGATACTGGATATGACTGGGGGATTTTTTAATGAAAATTATTTTTTATGGCACGCGGGAATACGACCACTACTATTTTGATGTGCTGGCAGCGGATCCGGAATATGGCTGCGAAATCAGGTTCCTGACGGCCAATCTGGACGCTGACACCGCGCCGCTGGCGCAGGGCGGTGACGCGGTGTGTGCATTTGTCAATGCGGACTGCTCGGCACCGGTGCTGGAAAAGCTGGCCCAGGTGGGCATCCGCTGCCTGCTGCTACGCTGCGCCGGGTACAATCATGTGGACCTGGCGGCGGCTAAAAAGTACGGTATAACGGTGCTTCGTGTGCCGGGGTACAGCCCGGAGGCCGTGGCCGAGCACGCCATGGCGCTGGCTCAGGCGGCCAACCGGCGGCTGTGCAAGGCGTATATCAAGGTGCGCAACAACAATTTTGCGCTGGACGGCCTGCTGGGGTACAACCTTTACGGCTCGTCGGCGGGCATCGTCGGCACCGGGCGCATCGGCGCGGCCATGGCCCGTATCTGCCACGGATTTGGGATGACGGTGCTGGCCTACGATCAGTACAAGAACCCGGCGCTGGACGGTATTGTGCGCTATGTGGAGCTGGACGAGCTGCTGCGCACAGCCGACCTCATCAGCCTGCACTGCCCGCTGACAGCGGAAACCTACCACATGATCAACGCAGATACAATCAAAATGATGCGTGGCAGTGCAATTTTGGTCAACACGAGCCGGGGCGGACTGATCGACACCGACGCGCTCATCGACGCGCTGCGTCTCCGCAAGTTTGCGGGTGTCGGGCTGGACGTCTATGAGGACGAGGACGAACAGGTGTTTGAGGATTTTTCCGACGATGTATTGCAGAACGAGGTCGTACCGGTTTTGCTGAGCTTCCCGAATGTGGTGGTGACGAGCCATCAGGCGTTTTTTACCCGGACCGCGTTACAGAGCATTGCCATTACGACGATGGAGAATGCGCGGGCGTTTGCGCGAGGGGAAAAGCTGGTGAATGAGGTGAAGGGGTAAGCAGGGCAGAAGGGCGGTAAAGGCAAAGCTGCGGGAATCCCTCCGGCCTCGCAGGCTCGGCCACCTCCCTTTGACAAGGGAGGTGCGGGCGGCATATATGCCGCCCCTACTACATAATCCCTTTTGAGGGAGATTGTAGGGCGGCCTGCCCTCAGGCCGCCGCAGAGGGGCAAGACACATTTCCTACAAAGCAAAGCGAAAAGGGGCGGCAAGGCAAAGCTGCGGGCCGGGCATGCCCGGCCCCTACCGTGGAGGCCCGCGGCGGAGTTGATTCACCAAAACAAAAAAGCCACTGCTTGCGCAGCGGCTTTTCTGTTTTTATACAGCAACTAAAGGATGGCAGGAATCAGCGGTTCTTCTCTTCGTCCAGGCGATCCAGCAGGTCCCAGACGCCGAGCATATACTGGACACCCAGCGCACGGTCATACTTGCCGTAGCCGGGGCGGCAGTTGCCGGGGCCTTCCTCCCACAGCTGGCGGCCGTGGTCGGGGCGGATGCAGCCGTCAAAGCCGCAGTCGTGGTAGGCGCGCAGGATCTCGATGATGCCGGTCTCGCCGCAGCAGTCACGGTGGGCAGCCTCAGAGAAGTCACCGTTCTCGAAGTGGTGGATGTTGCGCACATGGGCGAAGGGGATGCGGTCGCAGTGCTTGCGCACGATGGCGGCCACATTGTTGTTGGGGTTGGCGTTCATGCTGCCGGAGCAGAGCGTCAGGCAGTTGTACGGGTCATCGACCATCGTCAGGAAGCGGTCGATGCTCTCGGCGTCAACCAGCAGGCGGGGCAGGCCGAAGATATCCCATGGGGGATCGTCCTGATGGATGGCCATCTTGATGTCGCACTCGCGGCAGGTGGGCATGATCGCCTCGAGGAAGTACTTCAGGTTATCCCACAGCTTCTCCTTGGTGACGGGGGCGTAGGCCTTGAACAGCTCGTCCAGCTTGGCCATGCGCTCCGGCTCCCAGCCGGGGAAGGTCATGTTGTACTTCTCGGTAAATTCGAGAATGTAGTTTGCCATGCCCTTGTAGTCGTCCTTGATCAGGTCCTTCTGATAGAACAGGGCGGTGGAGCCGTCGCCGACGGGGTGGAACAGGTCGGTGCGCGTCCAGTCGAAGATGGGCATGAAGTTGTAGCAGATGGTCTTGACGCCGAACTTGGACAGGTTGCGGATGCACTGCTTGTAGTTCTCGATATACTGATCGCGGGTGGGCAGGCCGATCTTGATGTCGTCGTGGACGTTGACGGACTCGACGACGGTGGCGCTGAAGCCGGCCGCGTGGATCTGGTCTACGACCTCCTTGATCTCGGACTCCTCCCAGATCTCGCCGGGCATTTTGCTGTGCAGGGCCCAGACGATCTCCTCAACACCGGGGATCTGCTTAATGTCGCCGAGGGTGATGGGGTCATTGCCCTCACCATACCAGCGCCAACCCATTTTCATAGACATATGGTGCTCCTTTATGTGTTAGTTGGTTTGATGCAAACATGGGTTACTTGTAGGGGCGGCATATATGCCGCCCGGCAGCTTGGCGGTTGCCGCAACGTTCTGCGGGACGCATATATGCGTCCCCTACAAAGCACCCCGAAGGTTCAGTGTTTGGATTTAGCCGTTCACAGCCTCGTGCAGGGTCTTGCGGACGGCACCGACACCGGCGATCTCGGCCTTGAAGTAGGCCTTGATCTTGTCAGCCAGCACGGTCTTGGTCAGGTCGCTGCCGAAGATGGAAGCGTTAGACAGGATGCCGTCCAGCTGATCGGTGACGGTCTCGGGCTTGCCGAACTCGATGCCGGCAAGCTTGGCCTGCAGGTCGTCCTTCAGCGGATCGGCGGAGACCTCAAAGGCGTTGCCGTTGTCGTCGATGGCCAGCAGGTAGCGCAGCCAACCGGCGATAGCCAGAGGAATGGAAACCAGCGTGTTCAGGTCGCGGCCCTCGGCGATGTAGCTCTTGATGGTCTCGCCGAAGCGGATGCCGACCTTCTGAGAAGTATCGGTGGCGATGCGCTGCGGCATATCGGGCATGAAGGGGTTGGGCAGGCGCTGCTCGATGACCTCGTCGATGAAGGCCTTCGGGTTAAGGATCTTCGGGTCAACGACGACGGGCAGGCCCTCGACGTAGCCCAGGCGCTTGATGAGGGCGACGATGTCCTCGTCCTTCATCTCGGCGCAGATCAGGTCATAGCCCAGCATGCAGCCGTAGACGCTCATAGCGGTGTGCAGCGGGTTCAGGCAGGTGGTGACCTTCATGCGCTCGGTCTTGTTGACGGTCTCGCGGTCGGTCAGGTAGACGCCGGCCTTCTCCAGTGCGGGGCGGCCGTTGGGGAACTTGTCCTCAACAACGAGGTACTGCGGGCGCTCGGCGTTGACGAACGCGGCGATGAAGGTGTTCTTGGAGGTGACGATGGGAGCCATGCCCTCGATGCCGTCCTTCTCCAGGGACTCCTCGACCATCTTGTGGGGACGCGGAGTGATCTTGTCGATCATGGACCAGGGGAAGGTGATCTTGCTCTCATCGGACAGGTAGTCGATGAAGTCCTGGCCGACATAGCCTTTTTCAAGCCAAGCCTTGGCAACGGTCATGACGCTGGCCTGCAGCTTCTCGCCGTTGTGAGAGCAGTTGTCCATGCTGACGACGGCCAGCGGGGCGGCGCCGTTCTGGAAACGCTCCAGCAGCAGGGCGGCGACCATGCTCATGGCGTGGCGTGCGTGGGCAGGGCCCTCGTCGATGTCGGCCTGGACGACCGGCATCAGGCTGCCGTCGGGACGATAGAGGGCGTAGCCCTTCTCGGTGATGGTGAAGGAAATCATCTGCAGGCCGGGATCGGTGAAGATCTGCTTGAAGCGGGCCATCATCTCGGCGTCGGCAGAGTTGGCGCGCAGGCCCTCGGCCACAGAGCCAATGATCTCGCGGCTGGTGGTGCCGTCCGGGTTCAGGGTGACGTTCATCGTCAGGTTGTCATACGGGGTGTAGATCTTGTCGATGATGTCGTAGTCGAAGGTGTCGGCTGCGATGATGCCGCGGTCGGCGGCACCCTCGTTCAGCAGACGCTGCTGCAGGGCGGCGATAAAGCCGCGGAAGATGTTGCCGGCACCGAAGTGGACCCAGATGGGGTGCTCCTTGGTGGCAGCGGTCATGGCGGCGTGGTCAAATGCGGGCAGCTTGACGCCCAGCTTTTCCCACTCGGCCTTCTGGTTTACGATGGAAGACGCATTCATCTGCATAATGATTTGCTCCTTTGTTGCTTGTGGGGGTGGGCAGCGCAGAACTGCCCGCGATATCAACAGTATACCACGCAATTTTTTGCAAGAAAATAACCGTAGTTGCTTGAAAAATTGTAAAAATTGCGGTAAACTAAACCTAGCATCGAAAAAGGCTTCTCCCATGGGGGAGAAGCTGCCGCAGCAGGCGGCTGATGAGGGGAGAACTTGCCGCAAAAGCCCTTTTACGGGGCGGCAGCGGCACAGCCGCCCCTCATCCCAGCCACCTTCCCCCGATAGGAAGGCTTTTGAGGAGTTCCCCTATGTCAAACTACAACCCCTACACCAAACGTCAGACGATGATCGCGCCCGACTATGAGGTCTACCGCTACCGGTCTACCTACATGAACGAGGTCGAGCTGCACCACCATGACTTCTATGAGGTCTACCTGCTGCTGCGCGGCCGGGTGGAATATATCGTGGAGAACCAGCTTTACCGCGTGCGCCCCGGCGACTGGATGCTGTGCAGCCCGCTGGAGCTGCACCAGGCCCGCATTGCCACCGATGCCGACGCCTATGAGCGCATCGTGCTGTGGATCGCGCGGCCGTTTTTGGAGAACCTGTCCACCCCGCACACCAGCCTGACCCGCTGCTTTGACACCTCGATCCCCAGCCACACGAACCTGCTGCGGCTGCCCGGAGCCACCGGCGCACCGCTGCGCACCACGGTGGACAAGCTGTGCGCCTTAAAGGCAAGCAAGGACTACGGCAGTGACCTCTTGGCCCAGAGTGCGCTGGTGGAGCTGATGGTGGGCCTGAACCGTGCCGCTGCCGAGCGCGGCGACGCCCGCCCCACCGGCACCAGTGACCAGGTCGTGGACGCGGTGCTGCACTACATCAACGAGCATTACAGCGAGGCCCTAACGCTGGATCAGCTGTCGGAAAAGTTTTTCATCAGCAAATACCACCTGCTGCGCAAGTTTGATGCCCAGGTGGGTACGACGGTACACCGCTATATTTTGCAAAAACGCCTGCTGAATGCCAAGCAGCTGCTGGCCGGCGGCGTGCCGCCGAATGAGGTCTGCCAGTACTGCGGCTTTGGCGATTACGCGAACTTCTACCGCGCGTTCCGGGCCGAGTACAACCAGACACCGCGGCAGTATATCCAGAGTGCCAGGGGGAAGTGATCGGCTGAAGGGGTAACGGCAGTCCCCCGGGAAACCTTACTTTCTTTTGTGACCAAAAGAAAGTAACAAAGAAAAGTCTCGCTGTTGCGACGCAGCGAACCCGCGCCTTAAGGGCTACTCGCCCTTAAGAATCCCAAAACGGAAGTCGGAAGCTTCGGCGGCTAAACGGACGCAGTATTACTGTCCGTTCTTAACGCCGCCGAATCTTCCTCCACTTTAAATTCGGGGCGCTTGCTTGCCCCTGCGGGGCAAGCAAGCGCCCCGAACCCCCGCAGCGATAATTTGTAGGGGCCGCATATATGCGGCCCGCCAACCTGCCGCCACATCTCGTTTCCCCATCGCCGCCCTGTAGGGGCCGGGCATGCCCGGCCCGCAACCTGACGCCATCTCCCACAAAACCAACCGCCCCCTCCGAATCCCACTTCGGAGGGGGCGGTTCACTAACCTTTATATATACACTAAATGGTGTTGCGAATTACTCTACGTCCTGCAGGGCGGCGTAATCCTGCTCGCCAGTGCGGACCTTGACGACCTTTGCCACGTTGTAGACAAAGATCTTGCCGTCGCCGATGTGGCCGGTGTACAGAGCCTTGGTGGCGGTGTCGATGATCTTGTCCACCGGGATCTTGCTCACAACGACCTCGACCTTGACCTTCGGCAGCAGGGTGGCGTCCACCTCGGCGCCGCGGTACTTCTCGCCGCTGCCCTTCTGCAGGCCGCAGCCCATGACCTGAGTCACCGTCATGCCGGTCACGCCGATGTCGTTCAGCGCCTTCTTCAGCGTCTCAAACTTGGCAAGCTGCACGATGATGGAAACCTTGTGCATACCGGAATCCAGCCCGGCGGGCAGCGGGGCTTCCTGCGTGACCTTGACGGCCGCCGCGATCTTCTCGGGGCTGGCCTTGGTGATGTCGTCCTCGCCCAGGTCGGTGTTCTCGTTCACGTCCAGCTCGGCGTAGGTCGGGTCGCTGATCGCAAAGCCTGCGTAGGCGCTGGTCAGGCCGTGCTCATGGATGTCGAGGCCGTCCAGCTCCTCCTTCTCGGAGACGCGCAGCCCGATCGTCTTTTTGATGATCGAGAAGATGATGAACATCGTGATCAGCACCCAGGCCGCCACGCTGACAACACCCAGCAACTGGATGCCCAGCTTGGCAAAGCCGCCGCCGTAGAACAGGCCGCCCTCGGTGGCAAACAGGCCGACAGCCAGCGTGCCCCAGCAGCCGTTGACGCAGTGGACGGAGACCGCACCGACCGGGTCATCGATCTTGGCAATCTTGTCGAAGAACTCGACCGAGAAGATGCAGAGCACACCGGCCACGATGCCGATGACGGCTGCGCCGAACGGATCGACCACATCGCACCCGGCGGTGATGGCGACCAGACCGGCCAGCGCACCGTTGAAGGTCAGGGATACATCGGGCTTGCCGTACCGCACCCACGAGACGATCAGCGCCGCAACAGTGGCCAGCGCGGCGGCAAGGTTGGTGTTGAAGCAGATAAGACCTGCGGAAATCATCGTGTCATCGCCGGTCATGCTGACGGTGGAGCCGCCGTTGAAGCCGAACCAGCAGAACCACAGGATGAAAACGCCCAGCGCCATGGCGGTCAGATTGTGGCCGGGGATGGCGCGCGGCGTGCCCGCCTTGTTGTACTTGCCAATGCGGGGGCCGAGCATCCAGGCGCCGAGGCAGGCCGTGACGCCGCCGACAAAGTGGACCGCCGTGGAGCCTGCGAAGTCATGGAAGCCGAGCTGCGCCAGCCAGCCGCCGCCCCAGATCCAGTGGCCGGAGATGGGGTAGACGATCAGGCTGATGGCGGCGGAGTAGCAGCAGTAGGCGCTGAACTTCGTGCGCTCGGCCATCGAGCCGGAAACGATGGTGGCGGCGGTCGCGCAGAACACCGTCTGGAACACCGCGTAGACCCAGACCGGCAGCGTGCCGAAATCGTAGCTGCTGTGGATGAATGGGTCAAACCCGCCGATGAGCGCGCCGGAACCGGCGAACATGATGCCGAAACCGACGATCCAGTAACAGGGTGTACCGATGCAAAAATCCATCATGTTTTTCATCAGGATATTGCCGGTGTTTTTAGCGCGGGTCAGGCCGGCTTCGCATAGTGCAAAGCCCGCCTGCATAAAGAACACCAGGAACGCCGCAACAAGTGTCCAGGTAACGTCTGCTGAGTTGTACATAACTTTGGAACCCCTCTCTCTTGCTTTCGCACAGAATACTTGCAAAAGAAACAGAAAAAGCGCCGGGCAGAAATACTCTGCCCGGCGCCTTTGCCGTTCTTTCGTTGCGCTTATGCTATCACAGAGTTGCGCATTGGTCAAGAGGGAAAAGACATATTTTGTTCATATTTGTAAAAAGTGCTGTGCAATCAGCCCAAAATCCACTTGCAAAATTGTGCATCCTGTAGGGGCCGGGCATACCCGGCCCTCTGCTGAAAGGTAAACGCCTGCTTGCGGGAAAGCTGAGGGCCGCATATGTGAGGCCCCTACATGCACCATCTGTACATTTCCCTAAATTTATTCATTTTTTTGTAAAAAAATCTACCAAAAAAATTCTCTTTGTGCTATAATATCATCAAATAGCCTTTTTCCGGCCGTTTACCAATTAAAGGAGGATCATCCATGCCCAACCTAGCTCTGCTTGCCCTGGAAGCCAGCGACGGCACCGTTGTTCTGACCAGCATTACGCTGGTTTTCGCGATGCTGGTGGCCCTGTGCCTTATCATCACGCTGGAAGGCAAGATCTTCGACAACATCAACAATAAGAAGAACGGCAAGCCTGCGCCGAAGGCCCCTGCGGCCCCCGCTGCCAAGGCTGCCCCTGCCGCCAAGCCCGCTGCCCCTGCAGCCAAGGCTGACAACGGCTCCATCCCTGGCGAGATCATCGCCGCCATCTCCGCTGCCGTGGCCTCTGTGTGCGGCGGCAATGCCGTCATCCGCGGCATCAAACGCGTTTCCAAGCCTGCTGCCGGCTCCCGCCGCGGCGCATGGGGTGACGCAGGCGTGCGCGAGCATACCGCGCCCTTTATGTAAGGAGGTATGGAAATGGGTGCTATTTTTACCAACATTGCTGAAATTTTCGCCAAGTCCGGCTGGGCGCAGATCTTCTTCACCGAGGGCGGCTGGAAGTACGCCGTCATGCTGGCGGTGGCCTGCGTGCTGCTGTATCTGGCCATCGTCAAGCAGTTTGAGCCGCTGCTGCTGCTGCCCATCGGCTTCGGTATGCTGATGACCAACCTGCCCCTCGACGGCATCTTCCATATGGATATCTTCATCAACGAGACGAATCATATCAACTGGGAGCTGCTCGGTTCCTCCGGCGGTATGGTTGACTATATCTACTTAGGCGTCAAGCTGGGCATTTACCCGCCGTTGATCTTCCTCGGCATCGGCACCATGACCGATTTCGAGCCGCTGATCGCCCGCCCGTCCAGCCTGCTGCTGGGCGCGGCTGCACAGCTGGGTATCTTCTTCACCTTTGTCGGCGCTAAGATTCTGGGCTTCACCAATCAGGAAGCCGGTGCTATCGGCATCATCGGCGGCGCGGACGGCCCCACCGCCATCTATGTCACCACCAAGCTGGCCCCGCACCTGCTCGGCTCCATTGCGGTCGCTGCGTACTGCTATATGGCGCTGGTGCCGGTTATCCAGCCGCCTATCATGAAGGTCCTGACCACTGAAAAAGAGCGTCAGATCGTCATGACTGCCCCCCGCCGCGTCTCCAAGACCGAGAAGATCCTGTTCCCCATCATCGTTACCATCATCGTTGCCCTGACCCTGCCTGACGCCGCCATTCTGGTCGGCTGCCTGATGATGGGCAACCTGATGAAGGAGTCCGGCGTTGTCGAGCGTATCACCAAGACCGCCGGCAATGAGCTGATGAACATCATCACGATCTTCCTCGGCTTCTCGGTCGGCTGCACCACCAACGCCGCCACCTTCCTGAACATCCAGACCGTTGAGATCATCGTTCTGGGCATCATCGCCTTCGGCGTCGGCACCGCAGGCGGTGTTATCCTGGGCAAGGTCATGTGCGTTGTCACCCACGGCAAGATCAACCCGCTCATCGGCTCCGCCGGTGTTTCCGCCGTTCCCATGGCCGCCCGTGTTTCCCAGAAGGTCGGCCAGGAGTACAACCCCCGCAACTACCTGCTCATGCACGCCATGGGCCCCAACGTTGCCGGTGTTATCGGCTCCGCCGTTGCCGCTGGTATCCTGATCAATATGTTCGGCTGATTCGGATAATTCTGCAAAAAACAAGCACCTGCATGGTTCGCGCCATGCGGGTGCTTTTTTGGCTTCCCCCTCGGGGGGAAGGCTTACCGGTTCACATCAAACCGCTCTCCGTCGATCTCGACATACGCCACCGCTTCCGGGTCGATGATGTCGTAGCTGTCCACACGCAGGGCTATCTTCCCGGAATTTTTGGTGATGCGGCCATACTGCCCCATATAAAATTCTCCGTCCCAGCCGTAGGTCAGTTCCGTGCCGTCAGCGCGGAACAGCTTCACGCGGGACTGAACATCGTACCGCGAGGTCCCGCCCAGCGGCAGACTGCCGTGATTCTTGCCGATGACGCTGACCGCCAGCGGCTCAATACGAACCTCTTGAATGTCAAACGTTGCGTCGGGATATTGCTCGGCTTCTTCCTCGGTCATATCATAATGGAACCAGTGCCCTCCCTTCAGCGCGATGGTTTTCTTTACGTTTAGCGTCACTGCTTCAGCCATGTCTGGCAGCATGACCTTAACATGTGCAGAGGCCTTGTGATTTGTCAAATCGCAGATATACAGCGTTCGCGTGTCGGTGGCCGTCTGGGTCAACGGAATATCCACATAGCAGGAGAGAACGTCGCCTTCGCTGACTGCGTTGCGCGTTGCCCACGAACCAATGGCGTACCCATAACATGGCCCTACCTGTGCGTTGCTTGCAATATAGAGCCGCTTGTCGCCGCTGTTGTCCGCTGCACGCAGGTAAAACGCGCCGGTGTCCCACACCAAATCGTTTGGCTCCATCCCTTGGGCGTTGTCCACATCGTACAGCACTCGCAGCGTGTTTTCGCCGCGCAGCAGTGCCTTTACACTGACCGTGCGGCCGTTGATCTCGGCGGTCAGCGGTTCGTCCAGCACCACGCCGTACTTCTGCACCAGTGCGTTCGTCTCGTTGGCGGCGCTCATGGGGTGGAAAAGCCCCAGCACCACCGCGCCCGCGGCCACTAAGCAGAGCGCTGCCGCCGCAGCGACCAGCCGCCAGCCGCGCAAAGCATGCAGCCTTGGGCGGCGCGCCAGTACTTTTTGGCGCAGTGCAGCGGTTTCCTCCGCCGTCAGGGCGTCCGCCAGCGGCGGGTGGTCGTTCATCCAGCGTTCCAGTTCGGTCATAGGTCAGCCCTCCTTCAATAGCTTTTGCAGCGCCAGCCGCGCGCGGTGCAGCCGGGTGCGCACCGTGGCGGCGGGCATGTTGAAATGTACGCCCAGCTGGGCCGCAGTCTCGCCATACACGTACCTGCGAAGAAAAAGCTCCCCGTCGGGCGGCGGCAGCGCCATGATCTGCGCCATCAGCTCGCGGGTTTCCAGCTCGCTTTCCAGCGCAACGGCCAGCTCGGCGTCATCGCGGTCGTCCAGCGGCAGCGTCTCGCCCCGGCGCAGCAGGGCGCGGTAACGGTCAATGGCGCATTGCCGCGCCGTCAAAACGACCAGCCGCCGCCGGTGGACCTCGTCGGCGGGCAGCCTGGCTCCGCGCCAGAGCTTGTAAAATGTGTCGGCCTCGGCCTCCTCGGCGTCCTGCGGGTGGCCGGGCAAAATGGCCCGGCAGACCGCCCGCACGGCACCGCCGTACTCCCGCAGGAGTGTGTCCAACTCGCGTTCCGTCATCCGCGCCGCCCCCTTTCATCAAGATTATACGACAAAATCGGGCGGGGTGTTTCAAAAATTTGCGAAACACTGAAATCTATGCTATAATACGTTTAATAATGGGATAATGTTGGAAAGAGGTGCATCTATGCTGAAAGTTACCCTGCTGGGCACCGGCGGCACGCAGCCATTGCCGGAACGGGCGCTGGCCGCGGCGGCAGTGTCGGTGGGCGGGCATAACATTTTGCTCGACTGCGGCGAGGGCACGCAGGTCGGCCTGCGGCGGTACGGCGTCAGTGCGTATCGGCTTTCGGCGGTGCTGCTCACCCACTACCACGGCGACCACATTCTGGGGCTGCCCGGGCTTTTGCAAACGCTGGGCAGTCTGAACCGTACCGAGCCGCTGACCATCTACGGCCCCCGGGGCATCGAGGCTGTGAGCCGAGCCATCATGGCGCTGGCCGGGCCGCAGGCCTACCCGGTGCGCTGGCAGAAGGCCGACGCGCCGTTCACCGTGAATGAGCTGCAAATCACGCCGTTCCCGCTGACCCACCGCGTGCCCTGCTGTGGTTACGCGCTGGCGCTGCCCCGCGCGGGCAAGTTTGACCCCGCCCGCGCCAGGGCGGCGGGCATCCCGATCGAATACTGGGGCACCCTGCAAAAGGGTGAGACCGTCGGCGGCTTCACGCCCGAACAGGTGTTGGGCGCACCCCGGCGCGGGCTGAAAGTAGTCTACGCCACCGACAGCCGCCCCTGCCCGGCCATTGTGGATGCAGCCCGGGATGCCGACCTGCTCTGCATGGACGCGACCTACGCCGACGATGCCGACCTCGACAAGGCGAAGCTTTACGGTCACGCTACCTGCCGCGAGACCGGCGAGACCGCTGCTGCCGCCCAGGTGCGCAGGCTGTGGCTGACCCATTACAGCGCCGCTGTCAGCGACACCGCCCCCGGCCTGGCCGCCGCCCGGGCCGCCTGCCCCGCCGCCGTGGCCGGGTACGACGGCCTGGCGGAAGAACTGGAATTTGACAAAACATGACAAAGTGGAAAAAGAATCTGATTTTCGCGGCGGTCGTTCTGGCCGCTGCGGCAGTGCTGTGGCTTGCCACCCGCCCGGGCGGCAGCGGCAAAACGGCCGTGCTGCGCTATGGAGACCCGCAGGTCGAACAGCGCATAGATTTACGAAAGAACGCCGATTATGACATTGACACCGGCCTGTACACCATTCACCTGCACGTGGAAAACGGCGGAATCGCCTTTGTGAACAGCCCCTGCCCCGACCACACTTGCGAGGGCTTCGGCGTTTTGAAAAACCAGGGCGATTGGGCCGCGTGTATGCCGGCAAAGGCAAGTTTGACGATAGAATAAGATAAAAGTTTGACGATAGAATAAGATAAAAGGAGTTGCCATGAACCCAACATTCAAGCAAGTGACCAAGACCCGCTATGTGGAGCTGGTGGCCGAACTGGCGCAGGAGATTTTCGTCCAGCACTATACCAAGCTGACGCCGAAGGTCGCCGCCGCACTGGCCGATAAATACCAGAGCGACATCCTGACCGATGACGAGATCCACAGCGGTGTCATCAACTATTTTCTGATCTACCTCGGCACCGAGCCGGTGGGCTATTTTGCGCTGGACCTGGGGCCCGCGGGCGCAATGTGTTTAAGCCGCCTGTTCTTGAAGGAAAAGGCGCGCGGCCAGGGCATTGGCCGCAGCATCGTGGCTTATGCCCAAAAGCTGGCCGAGGGCGACGGCCGCAGCCGCCTGTATATGAAAGTCTGGGCCCGAGACCTGAAGGCCGAGGGCTTTGCAAAAAAGTGCCGCTTCCGCAAGGCCGAGACCGCCCCCATGGAGGTTTTGCCCGGCACCACGCTGGATATCACCACCTGGGAAAAGCTGTGGCGGTAAAGCGCCGGGGCGTCGGAGACGCCGCCCCCCTGCAAACGGCAGGCTGCCGGGTAGGGGCCGGGCACGCCCGGCCCCGAACATTCCGGCAAGCACCCAATATCCGCAAAGCCGCACGGCAAATGCAAAATTTGGAGATATATCATGAAATTCCTACACTTGGCTGACCTGCACCTTGGCAAGCGGGTCAACGGGTTTGATATGCTGGAGGATCAGCGGTTCATTTTGGACCAGATTCTGACCCTCTGCGATAAACACGGCGCCGAGGCTGTGGTCCTGGCGGGCGATATCTACGACACGCCGGTGCCGCCCGCCGCCGCCTGCACGCTGCTGGACTGGTTCTTGACCCAGCTCGCCACCCGCAAAATTCCGGTGCTGGCGGTCTCTGGCAACCACGACAGCGCCGAACGCCTTGACTTCGCCAGCGGCCTGCTGGCCGAACAGGGCGTCTACATCGCCGGGCGTTTCACCGGTGCGCCGCGCCAGGTCGTGCTGCACGACCGCCACGGTGCCATTGAATTTACATTGCTGCCCTTTGTGCGGGCCGCCACGGTGCGCCACTACCTGCCCGATGCCGATATCACCGACTACGACTCTGCCGTCGGCGCAGCGCTGGCCGTCTGCGAGCCTGCTGCCCCGCGCCGGGTGCTGGTGGCGCACCAGATGGTCGTCTCCGACGTGTGCCCGCCGCAGCTCTCCGGCAGCGAGACCGCGCCCCTGACCGTCGGCACGGTGGATTCCATCGATGCAGCGCGGTTTGCGGGCTTCTGCTATGCGGCGCTCGGCCACATCCACCGCGCCCAGCGCGTCGGCATCGATGCCGTGCGGTACGCGGGCTCGCCGCTGTGCTACCACCTGGACGAGTGCGGGGCCCAGAAATCCGTCACCCTCGTGCGCATCGGCAAGCGCGGCGTGGAAAAGATCGAGCCGCTGCCCCTGACGCCGCGCCGCGCCATGCGCCACCTGACCGGCCCGCTGGCAAAGCTCGTTGAGCACCCCACCGACACCGAGGATTACATCTGGGCGACCCTGACCGACCCGACGCCGCTGCCGGACGCCATGGCCCAGCTGCGCGCCGCCTACCCCAACGCAATGCGGCTGGACTACCAGCCCCAGGGCGCGGCCGCGCTGCCCGCCGATATGACCAAGGCCGTGCGCGGCAAGCCCTTTGCCGAGCTGTTCCAGGACTTTTTCACAAAGATGAACGGTCGCCCGCTGACGACCGAGGAAGTGCTGGCTGTGAAAAAACTGCGCGAGGAGGCGTCAAAAATCGAATGAAACCCCAGAAGTTGATCTTGACCGCCTTCGGCCCCTACGCGGGCCGCACCGAGCTGGATTTCTCGGTGTTCGGCGGCAACGGACTGTTTCTGATCGGCGGCGACACCGGCGCGGGCAAGACCGCCCTATTCGACGCCATTACGTTTGCCCTGTACGGCGAAACATCGGGAGAGAACAGAAAAACAACGATGCTGCGCAGTGATTTCGCTGCGCCCGATGCAGAGACCTCTGTGGAGCTTACCTTCACCCACCGGGGCCGTACTTACACGGTGCGTCGCTGGCCCGACCAGCAGCGCACGGCCAAGCGCGGCAGCGGCATGGTCAAGGTGCCCGCCAAGGCCGAGCTCATCCGCGAGCCGGACGAGCCGGTCAGCGGCGCATCCGCTGTGACCGACGCCGTCGTCAAGCTGCTGGGCATCGACGCCAAACAGTTTGCCCAGGTGTCGATGCTGGCACAGAACGACTTTACCAGGCTGCTCAACGCGCCGTCCGCCGAGCGTGCGGCCATCCTGCGCCGCATTTTTGATACGGCGGATTATCAGCGTGTGGGCCAGGCCGCCGTGGACCATGCCCGCAAGGCGGACGAGGAATGCAAGCGGCTGGACGATGTACTTTTGATGCACATGGGCACACTGCTGGGCGATGGCGCCGACGAAGAGACCGCCGAGGATCTGCGGGAAATGCAGGCCGAGCGGGATCCCTTCACCGCCGGTGCGGCCGCCGAACTGGGGAAAATTTTGCTGGAAGCCGACGATGCCAACGAAAAACGCCAGACCAACGTCATGAAGGACCTGGACGAGAAGATCGCCCGGGGCGACGCCGGGCTGAAAATCGCCGAGGAACGCGCCGCCCGCCGCCGCCAGCTGGCGGGGCTGGTGGCCGAAGAACAACGCGCCGCCGATGTGGAGCACCAGACTGACCTGGTCATGACCGACTTGGAGAAGCGCACGGCAAGTTTAAAAGAAAACATCGCCAAAAACGAGGCCGACCGCGCGGCCTTGAGCCAGGCCGAGGCTGACCTGCTCAAGACCGACCACCGCATTGAGCTGGCGGAAGGACTTTCCGCCGACTGTAAGCGGCTGCTGCAAAACGAGGCCGACGCCGAGAAAGCCCAGCATGACGCCGCTGCCCGCCAGGCGGAGTACGTGGCCGCCCAGGCTGCGCTGGATGCCGCTGAGGAAGAATACAGCACGATGCAGCGTCAAGTAAACGCCAACCGCGCGGGTCTGCTGGCCAAGGACTTGAAAAACGGCAAGCCCTGCCCGGTCTGCGGCTCGACCCGGCACCCCAAAATCGCGGCGCTGCCGAAGGATCATATCACCGAAAAACAGCTGGAGGAGCGCGAGAAAGAACTGACGGCCCAGCGCCGCAGCACTGCCGCCGCCAGCCGCACGGCCGGTGACGCCGCGGCCCACGCCAACGAACTGCAGACCGCTTTGCAGCGGGATGTAGATGGATTTTTCGCTCGCCGCGGAGACCGCTACACCGGCAAGCCCGCCGCCGAACTGACCGCCGACGAGCTGCGCGACGCCCTGACGGCCCAGCAAAAGAGTTTGGCCGATGGACTGCGCGGCCTGCAGGCCGACCACCTGAAGCTGAAGCAAAAGACCGACCGCGCCAAAAATCTGGCGAAGCAGGCGGAAATTTTGAACCGCCAGCTGGCCGATCTGGAAAAACAGAGCTTTGCGGCCAACCGCCGCGCCGCCAACGCCAAGGCGGGCCACGCCGCCGCCACCGCCCGGGTGCAGCAGATGCGCGAGACGATGCCCAAGCGGGACAACCCCGATGCGCTGACCCAGCTGCAGGATGCGCTGGCCCGGCTGCGCCGCGACCGCGCCGCCGCCATGGAGGCCCGGGATGCCGCCGTACACCGCCTGCACACGAACCGCGCCGCCATCGACGCGCTGCAAAAGGCGATGAGGGAGAGCGCCGTCGCCCGCGAAAAGCGTGCCATGTGGGATAACCTGTCCAAAACCATCAACGGAAACTTGGCCGGTAAAATCAAACTGCCCTTTGAACAGTACGTCCAGGCGTTCTATTTTGACGGCGTGGTCGAGGCCGCAAACCTGCGTTTTACCCGCATGACCGACGGTCAGTACCGTCTGCTGCGCCGCAAGAGCGAGGCCGTGGGCGGCAAGACCGCGCTGGATCTGGACGTGTTCGACGCCTACACCGGCAAGACCCGCCCGGTGGGGAGCCTGTCCGGCGGTGAGAGCTTTATGGCCGCGCTGAGCCTGGCATTGGGTATCAGCGACACGATCCAGCAGAACGCAGGCGGCGTTGTCATCGAGACGCTGTTCATCGACGAGGGCTTCGGCTCGCTGGACTCTGACAGCTTGGAAAAGGCCGTGGATACGTTGGCCGGTTTGGCCGGGGGCGATAAGCTCATCGGCGTCATCTCCCACGTCGAAGCCCTGCAAGACCGCCTGACCCGCCAGATCCATGTGACCAAGACCCGGGCGGGCAGCAAGGCGGAAATTGAGATTTCGTAACCCCAAAGGCTTCTCCCCTTGGGGGAGAAGCTGCCGCCCGCAGGCGGCTGATGAGGGGAGAGTCTGCCGCTGCCAGCCGCAAAAGGGCGGGCACGGCACAGTCATCCCTCATCCGCCCTCGGGCGGGGCCTCGGGCACCTTCCCCCACTTGGGGGAAGGCTTTTCTGTTGGAAGGTAACCTATGACTGTAAAATCAACGCTCCAACAACAATTACAAGCTCTCTCCGTTGCCCGCTATCCGCTGCATATGCCGGGGCATAAGCGGCGGGTGCGGCCTGCGCCGGGGTTGGACTGCTATGCCTGGGATCTGACCGAGATCGACGGCGCGGACGACCTGCACGACGCTGACGGCATTCTGGCTGACGCCATGGCCCGCACGGCGGCGCTGTACGGCGCGCGGCGGTGCTGGTATCTGGTGGGCGGCTCCACTGTCGGCCTGCTGGCGGGCATTCGCGCGCTGGCACCCTTTGGCAGCACGGTCATCGCGGCCCGCAACTGCCACAAGGCCGTCTACCACGCCATCGAGCTGGGCCATCTGACGGTCCATTATCTGACGCCGCCGGCAGACCCGCAGTTCGGCGTCTACGGCAGCGTGCGCCCCGCCGATGTGGCCGCCGCGCTGGACGCGGAGCCGGGCGCAAAATGCGTCATCCTGACCAGCCCGACCTACGAGGGCGTGCTCTCGGATGTGCGATCCATCGCGGAAATTTGCCACGCCCGCGGCGTAACGCTGCTGGTGGACGAGGCCCACGGTGCACACTATCTGCCCTTTGCTGCGCAGTACGGCTGGCAGGGCGGCGCGGTGGCGGCGGGGGCTGACCTGGTCGTGCAGAGCGCCCACAAGACGCTGCCCAGCCTGACCCAGACCGCGTTTTTGCAGCTGAACGGCGATTTGGCCGACCCCGCCGAGGTGGAGCGCCAGCTGGACGTGTTCGAGACAAGTTCGCCCAGCTACCCGCTGATGGCGAGTTTAGACGGCTGCACGCGGTGGCTGGCCGAGGAGGGCAGCGCGGCCTTTGCGGCCTGGCGTGCCCGGCTGGACCGCTTTGACGCCGCTGTAAAAGACCTGCAAAAAACAAAAGTCATGTGCTTCGGCAGGGACGCGTTGGACGCGCATCCATGCTTTTTTGCACATGACAGCGGTAAAATTTTATTGCAGATCGGCACAGAGGGCGCGGCATACCTGCGGGCTGACGGCTTTGAGCCGGAGATGGTCTGCGGCCCCAATGTACTGGCCATGACCAGCCCCTGCGACGAGGAAAACGCCCTGGATCGGCTGGCCGCTGTGCTGCACGCCTGGGAGGAACAGGCCGTGCCGCCTGCCCCGGCGGCACACATTTTGCCGCCCCCGGGCGCGGCGCGGTGCACGATCGCCGAAGCGCTGCTGCGCCCGGCCCATACCGTGCCGCTGGCCGATGCCGCAGGCGAGACGGCAGCGGAGTATATCTGGGCCTACCCGCCCGGTGTGCCCTTGCTGGCCCCCGGCGAGGAAGTGACGCCGGAATTTTTGGCGGCCTGCCGTGAATTGGAGGCGGCAGGGACGCGGCTGAAGCATATCGGCGGCAGCGGGAAAATGGAGCTGCGTGTTATGCGTTAAACACGTACTTATCCAACCGTTCAAACGCCTCAACCACCAGCGATTTCGGCAGGGCCAGATTCACACGGATAGCGCAGGGGCCGTGGAACATACGGCCGTCCTGCCAGGCCACACCGACGTCCCAGCCGGCCTGTTCCACCTCGTCGATGGTCTTGCCGTGGGCGGCGCACCAGTCGGTGCAGTCCAAAAACAGCAGGTATGTCCCTTCGGGCTTGGCCACGCGCACACCCGGGAAATGCTCGGCAATGTACCGGCAGGCGTAGTCTACGTTCTCGGTCAGCACGGCGCACAGCTCGTCCACCCAGGCGCGGCCCTCGGGGGTGTAGGCTCCCAGCAGTGCGTGCATGGACAGGACATTCATCTCGTTATAATGTGTTTTTTCGCTGCGGGCGGCCACACGGTCCCGCAGCGTTTTGTTGTATATGATGTGGTAGCTTCCGATCAGCCCGGCCAGGTTGAAGGTCTTGCTGGGGGCGTACAGCGCGATCGTGCGCTGGCGGGCATCCTCGCTGACGGACTGGGTGGGGATGTGCTTGTGGCCGCCCAGGATGATATCGGACCAGATCTCGTCGGAGATGACGGTCACGCCGTTTTCGCGGTAGACGTCCATGGCTTTTTCAATTTCCCACCGCTCCCACACGCGGCCGCAGGGGTTGTGGGGCGAGCAGAAAATCGCCGCATGGATGTGGTTTTCTTTGCATTTGCGGTCCATGTCGGCGTAGTCCATTCGCCAGGTGCCGTTCTCGTCCTGCACCAGCGGGCTGTGTACGATGCGGTAGCCGTTATCCTCCAGCGTGTGAGTGAAGCCGATGTAGGTGGGGCTGTGCAGCAGCACCGCGTCGCCGGGGGCGGCCAGGCACCCCAGCGCCGACGCCACGCCGCCCAGCACACCGTTTTCGTAACCGATGGCGTCCTTGGTCAGCCCCTCGACGCCGTTGCGGTCGCGCTGCCAGCCGATGATGGCGTCATAGTAGGCGTCCGGCGTCAGGAAATAGCCGTACAGCGGGTGGGACGCGCGCGCAATGATAGCGGCGGGGATGGTGGGTACGGTGGCAAAGTTCATGTCGGCCACCCACATGGGGATAGCAGAAAAGCCGTTTTTGGGTGCGGGCGGCGCAAAGCCGGGTTTGCCCAGGCCCTCCACAGCGAGTGCATCTTTGCCGTGGCGGTCGTAAATGGTGGTAAAATCGTAGGGCATGGTATTTTCCTCATAATGCCAGTAGGGGCGGGGTTCTACTCCGCCCGTGTCCGTTCGCGGCTGCGGACGGTTCCCCGGGCGGAGCAGAGCCCCGCCCCTACGCTGTACTATTGAATTTTTACGTTATTTCTCACACGCCCCGTCGTTGCCCTCGCCGCATCCGTCGCAGTCACTCTCGAACTTGACGGCGTTCCTCGCCAGCTCGGGGTCCAGACGCTGGGCGACCTGCATCATCAGGGCGCACTCCATCCGCTTGCGGAACACCTTGCAGCCGTACTCGTAGGTGCCGTGGATGTCGCCGGTGGCGTGCAGGGCGTTGGCCGCGCAGCCGCCCGCGCAGTACAGGCGTGCCCAGCAGTCCTTGCAGTCGGGGCGGGCGTAGACGTTGCACAGCTTGAACTCGTCGCGCAGGGCGGTGTTGGTCACGCCGTCCCAGACGTTGCCCAGCTTGTAGTTCGGGTCGCCGACGAACTGGTGGCAGGGGTACAGGTCGCCCCAGGGGGTCACGGCCATGTACTCGGTGCCGGAACCGCAGCCCGAAATGCGCTTGTAAATGCAGGGCCCGTGCTTCAGGTCCAGAATATAATGGTAGAACGTGATGGGCTTGCCCGCTTTCTGGCGGCGCAGCATATCGTTGGCCAGCAGCTCGTACTGGTCAAACAGCTTGGGCAGATCCTCTTCGGTCAGGGCCTCGGGGGAATCCGGCGGGGCCACGACCGGCTCCATGGACAGCTCCGTAAAGCCGAGATCGTCAGCCATGTGGAACAGGTCTTTCGTGAAATCCACGTTGTGATGCGTAAAGGTGCCGCGCATATAGTAGCCCTGGCCGCCGCGTGCCTTGACCAGCTTCTGGAACTTGGGCACGATGCGGTCATAGCTGCCGTTGCCCGCCAGGTCCACGCGGAAACGGTCGTTGACTTCCTTGCGGCCGTCCAGCGACAAAACAACGTTGTGACATTCTTTATTGCACCAGTCGATGACTTCATCGGTGATACCGATGCCGTTGGTGGTCATCGTGAAGCGGAAGTTCTTGTTGTGCTCCTTTTCGATGCTGCGGGCGTAGGCGACCAGCTGTTTGCAGACCTCGAAGTTCATCAGCGGTTCGCCGCCGAAGAAGTCAACCTCGAGGTTGCGGCGGGTGCCGGAATGCTCGACGAGGAAGTCCAGCGCACGCTTGCCGGTCTCAAAGCTCATCAGGCCGGCCTCGCCGTGGAACTTGCCCTGCGCGGCAAAGCAGTAGCTGCAATTCAGGTTGCAGGTGTGCGCAACGTGCAGGCAGAGCGCCTTGACGACGTTGGAGCGGTTTTTGAAGTCAAAGGCGTGGTCGGCGTAGGCGTCGGGCGCAAACAGCTGGCCCGCGGCGGTCAGCTCGTCGATATCGTCCAGCACGTCGTTGATGTCACTCTCGGTCACGTCGGCGCGGCCTGCGTATTTTTTGGCAAGGGCGGCGGCGGCCTGCTCCCGGCTGCTGCCCTGGTCGATCAGGGCGATGGCGTCATAGGCTACATCGTCCACCGCGTGTACGCTGCCGCTGTACACATCCAGCACGATATTGTAGCCGCTGAGTTTGTATTGATGGATCATGGTGTTCTCCGTTTTTGTAGTTGTAGGGGCGGCGTCCCCGACGCCCCGCCGCATTATATCATAGAAAATGCCGGGCTGCCATGCGGCACCCCGGCATCAAAGCCAGCAAAAATTACTTGTCGGTCTTCTCGCAAGGCTGGTTGGCAATGCCGCAGCTGGTCTTGCAGGCGCTCTGGCAGGAGGTCTGGCACTCGCCACAGCCACCGTTCAGCAGGCTCTTAGCCATGTCGCGGGTCTCGAGAGTCTGGATGTGCTTCATAAAACAGTCACCCCTTTATACATTTTAGAATTATTACTATAATACACGTAAGCGGGCGGTTTGTCAAGCGCAACCCGAAAATCAACGGCCGATCGGTGCGCACTTCTCCTTCAGCCAGACCTTCTCGTCCTCGTGCAGGCGGGGGCTCAGCATCTCGTAGACGTGGGCGTGGTAGTCGTTCAGCCAGTTGATCTGGTCGCGGCTCAGCTCGTCCACAAGCACAGGCTCGGTGGCGATGGGCACCAGTGTCAGCGGCGCAAAGCCCAGCCAGTGGCCGTACTGGTTGTCGCCCAGGTCCACGCACTCCAGCTCGTTCTCAATGCGGATGCCGACCTCGTCGGTCTCGTAGATGCCCGGCTCGTCGGTGATGGTCATGCCGGGTTTGAAGATGATGGGATTGTTCGGGCGCAGACTCTGGGGGCCTTCGTGTACGCCGGAGATAAAGCCGACGCCGTGGCCGGTGCCGCAGCGGTAGTTGACTTTGTGCGCCCAGACCGGGCCGCGGGCAAAGGTGTCCAGCGCAAAGCCGGTGCAGTAGTCCAGGAATACCGCGCGGGCCATGTCGATGTGGCTCTGCAGCACCCAGGTGTAGTAGCGGCGCTCGTTGTCGGTCAGCGGGCCGACGGGGTAGGTGCGGGTGATGTCGGTGGTGCCGCAGTCATACTGGCCGCCGTTATCGACGAGCAGGAAACCGCGCGGCTCGATGACGCTGTTCACGTCGCCCTCGGCGTGGTAGTGCATCATGGCGGCGTTGGTACCGTAGGCCGCAATGGTGGAGAAGCTGTCCTCAAAGTAGCCGGGCATCTCGGCACGGCGCTTTTGCAGCATCGTGTCAATGTCGATCTCGGTCAGGGTCTTGCCCTCGGCCAGGGCTTTTTCCAGATCCATCTGGAACCGCACGACCGCAATGCCGTCGCGGATGTGGCACTCGCGGATGTTCTTCAGCTCGACCTCGTTCTTGATGCCCTTCAGGGCAAAGATCGGGTCGGCACCGGCCACGGTCTTGTGGGCGGTCAAGGCCTCGTACAGGGCGTAGTTGGTGGCCTTCTCGTCCACCAGGAACACTTCCTCGGCGGGCAGGGCGTGGACGGCGTCGATGAGTTCATTGTAGCCGCGCAGCGCTACGCCGCTCTCGGCCAGCGTGGCGGCGTCGGCGTCAGACAGGCGGCCCGGCGCAATAAACAGCGTGCAGGCGTCCATCGTGACCAGCGCGTAGGCGACGGCCAGCGGGGTGCAGGGCAGGTCGCGGGCACGCAGGTTCAGCAGCCAGCCCACACAGTCCAGGCCGGTGACAGCCAGAGCGGTGGCCCCGGCCTTTTGCAGCTCGGCGCGGACCATGGCGATGCGGTCCGCGGCGGTGGCCCCGGTCTGGGCGGGGGTCAGCAGCTCGCAGGGGGTGTCGGGCAGGGCCGGGCGCTCGCCGGTGGCGTCCCAGATCGGGCTTGCCACGTCCTGGCTCTTGAGGGAGGCACCCTTCTTGGCCAAGGCGTCGATGTACTCTTTGGCAATCGTGGCGGGTACGCAGCTGCCGTCCAGCAGCAGGGTGTCACCCGCGCCAAAGTGGTTCTCGAGGTATTCCGCCACGGTGGGCACCCCGGCGGAACCGGCGTGCATACATTCAATCTCACTGCCTGCCAGCTGCATGTCGGCCTGGACGTAGAAGCGGCCATCACACCACAGGGCGCTGCCGCTCAGGGTCACAACAAGGGTCGAGTTCTCGCCGATAAAGCCGGAAAACCACGGCAGTGCATTGTAGTAGCCGGGCAGATACTCGCTGCAATGGGGATCGCTGGTCATGATGAGCACGCCGTTTGCGCCCGCGGCCTTGGCAGCAGCACGCAGCGCGGCGATTTTTTCATTGGTAGTCAAAATGGATCGCTCCTTTTTGTATATAAATGTGGGTTAGGTATATCATACCACTTTTTGGGGAAATAATAAATAGGAATTTTTATAGAGTTGTAGGGGCCGGGCATGCCCGGCCCTCAGCCTTCCCATAAGCGCGCAGTTTCCGGTGTGCCGCGGGCCGGACTGTCCGGCCCCTACAGGGAGGCAGTAATCCAATAAATTTTGCAAAAAGTTCAAAAATTACGGCGCAAAAAGGCGCAAAACCCCTTGACGCGTTTGTTATAATAGTATTAGCAGTTAGTGTAATAGATTGCCAACTATCTGAACATTTGAACACATCTTGAATAGAGGTACCCAACTATGGCAGAAAACAAAACCAAAATCGACATTTTCTCCGGCTTCCTCGGTGCCGGCAAGACTACCCTTATCAAAAAGCTCATCAAAGAGGCGTTCGCAGGCGAGAAGATCGTCCTGATCGAGAACGAGTTCGGCGAGATCGGCATCGACGGCGGCTTCATGCGTGAGGCCGGCATCCAGGTCAACGAGCTGAACTCCGGCTGCATCTGCTGCAGCCTGGTCGGCGACTTCCGCGAGGCGCTGAAAAAGGTCGTCGAGACCTACCACCCCGACCGCATCCTCATCGAGCCGTCGGGTGTTGGTAAATTGTCCGACGTTACCCGCGCTGTGGAGGGCGTGGCCGAGAGCCTGCCGGTCATCCTGAACAGCTTTGTCACCGTCGCCGACGTGAACAAGGTCAAAATGTATATGAAAAACTTTGGCGAGTTCTACGACGACCAGGTCAGCCATGCGTCCTGCATCATCCTGAGCCGCACCGGCAACGCCAGCGAGGAGAAGATCGCTGCCGCCGTCGCCCTGCTGGCCGAGAAGAACCCCACCGCCACCATCGTGACCACCGACTGGACCGCCTTGACCGGCGCACAGATCGTCTCCGTCATGGACGGCAAGCGCGACCTGGTCGCCGAGCTGCTGACCGAGGCTCGCGCTGCCAACGTGGCCCACGCGGACGAGGACGAACACGAGCATCATCACCACCATCACCATGATGAGGATGACCACGACGAGCACGAATGCTGCCACCATCACCATCATGACGATGATGACGACGATGATGAGCATGACCACGAGTGCTGCCATCACGACCATGATGAGGATGAGCATGACCACGAGTGCTGCCATCACCACCATGACGACGATGAGGACGAGCATGAGCACGAGCATCATCATGAGCACCACTACGACGAGCACGGTGTCTGCTCCTGCGGGCATCATCACCACCACCATGACCACGACGCCGACGAGGTGTTCACGAGCTGGGGCAAGGAGACGGCCCACAAGTACAGCCGTGAGGACCTGGACAAGGCCCTGCACGCCCTGGACGAGGGCGCTTACGGCATGATCCTGCGCGCCAAGGGCATCGTGGACGGCGGCGACACCTGGTACGAGTTCGACATGGTCCCCGGCGAGCATGAGATCCGCACCTGCGGCCCCGACGTCACTGGCAAGCTCTGCGTCATCGGCTCCGAGCTGAAAGAGCACGAGATCGCGGAGTTGTTCCACGTTTGATGTTGCAGGGGGAGGGATTCATCCCTCCCGCAGGCCCGGCGGATAATGCCCCTTTGCCTTATACCACCGGGTAGGGGCGGCATATATGCCGCCCGCAGCTTTGCCGCAAACGACCGTCTGCCGTACACGCGCGGGCCGCATATATGCGGCCCCTACAACTCGGCTGCGATGGAGCGCCGCAGTTGTGGCGCACGGCTCGGGAGGGATAAATCCCTCCCCTACGAATATTTCTCCCGAAAGGACACCCCTATGCCTAAACAAATCCCTGTCTACCTCTTTGTCGGCCAGCTGGAAAGCGGCAAGACGAAATTCATCCAGGAAACGATGGAGGACCCCAACTTCGACTCCGGCGACAAGACCCTGCTGCTGGTCTGCGAGGAAGGTGAGGTCGAGTACGACCCCTCCAAGTTCGCTTTCGGCGGCGTACACGTTGCCCAGATCGAGGACAAGAGCGAGCTGACCCAGGAGAACCTGACCGCCCTGGAAAAGAAATCCGGCTGCGGCCGCGTCATCATCGAGTACAATGGTATGTGGCTCGTGCAGGAATTGTACGACGCCATGCCGGACAACTGGCTCGTCTACCAGTGCCTGGCGACTGCCGACGGCACGACCATCAAGACCTACGCGGGCGACAGCGCCATGCGCAGCCTGCTGTTGGACAAGATTCGCGGCAGTGAACTGTTGGTCGTCAACCGTGCCGAGGCCGTCAACGACGACGAGAGCCGCCAGCTTATCCACAAACTGGTACGCCAGGCCAGCCGCCGCTGCGATATCGCCTACGAGTTCAAGGACGGCAGCGTTGCCTACGACGACATCCCCGACCCGCTGCCCTTTGATATTGACGCCCCGGTCATCGAAATCCCCGAGGAGTTCTTCGGCGTCTGGTACATGGACTGCATGGATGACCCGAAGAAATACGACGGCAAGACGGTAAAATATCTGGCCCAGGTCTGCCAGACCCCGCAGGCCGGCAAGGGCGCGTTCGTGCCCGGCCGTTTCGCCATGACCTGCTGCGTGCAGGATATCCAGTTTGTGGGTATGCCCTGCAAGTACGACGACTACAAAAAGCTCGAACAGCGCAGCTGGATCAACATTACCGCCAAGGTCAACGTTAAGTATCATCCCATCTACAAAGGCCAGACCCCGGATTCCACCGGCCCGGTCCTGACCGCAGTCACCGTGGAGCCGGGCGAAAAGCCCGCCCAGGATGTGGTGATGTTCAGCTAAAAGTACCACAAAAAAGCACCTGCTTTCGTGAGAAAGCAGGCGCTTTTTTGTTGGTCGGCTTGTAGGGGCCGGGCATGCCCGGCCCGCAGCCTCCCCGCAGACGACCGTCTGATTTTATGTTGAGGGCCGGACATGTCCGGCCCCTACGGTGCGGCTTCTCCTTTTTACCCTCTCGTTCCCTCAATCTTGGAATCCGTGCTCCAGCCTTGCAAATCGGTGGGCGTCAAACTGGACATCCAATTCTCGTGCTCGTTCTCCCACTGGTCCCAGGCGGCCTGGCTGCGGATGGCTGTGCCGCTCTCGAAGCTATCGTCCCAGGGGTTGACCGGGTCGGGATCGGTGGGGTCCCAGCCGCGCTTGTCCTCGTCGTCGGGGTCGGTGTAGATCGTGCCGGGCTTGCCCATCGGGCCGGGGTCCTTGTCGTTATAAATCACGACCGGCGTGCCCAGCGGGCAGTTGTCATAGATCCACTTCACGTCCACCACGGCCAGCCGGATGCAGCCCAGGCTGGCGACGGTGCCCAGCTTGTTGAACTCGTCGTACTCCACGTCGTCCTTGTGCTGGCTGTAATACGGCACGCTGTGGAACAGGTAGCCGTCGTAAATGCGGGTGGCGTACTGGCCGTAGCTCGGGCCCATCAGCAGCCGCCAGCTGTAACTGACCGGCGTGGCGTAGTACCCGGTGGGGGTGTCGTTGCCCGCGCTGCACACCATGGCCATGTAGGGCGCGGCGTACTGGCCGGTGGCGGCATCCACGGTGTAGACCGTGACGACGCCCGCCTCACGGTTGACCGCCAGCAGATAGGGGTAATCGGCCTTGGCGTCCAGCGTCAGGCCCCAGCGGCCGAACTGCTCCACCAGGCTCGCCAGCGTCTCGGCGGCGTTGTCATCCCAGGTTGCGGGGTCCTTCACGTCGGGGGCGTCCTTGGTGGCGTTGTTCGTGGCGGAGGCCATGGCGGGCACCATCGTCGGCTCCGGCGTGGCGGTGGGGGCGGGGGTGCTTTCCGGCGTGGTGGTGGGCTGTGCCGTGGGCACAGGGGTGGGGTCCGGTGCGGCGTTGGGCATTTCTACACAGCTGCACAGCAGGGTGACAACCAGCAAAAGCGGAAGAATACGGCGTAAAATCGACATAAATGCTCCTTAGTGTTTGGTGACGCCGTACTCCTCGGCGACGAATTTTTCCAGCGCGGCAAAGCTGCGGCGAACCTTCTCGGTTTCGATGCAGTACGCCATGCGGAAGTAGCCCGGGCAGCCAAAGCTGTCGCCGGGGACCAGTGCCAGGTCATATTGCAGCGCCTTCTGGCAGAACACCTTCGCGTCGTCCTCCAGCGCTTTCGGGAAGATATAGAACGTACCATCGGGCTTTACGACCGTGAAGCCCAGGGCTTTCAACTCGTCGTAGATCAGGTTCATGTTTGTCTCATACACGGACAGGTCGCTGGTCACGTCCAGGCAGCGCTCCACGGCCATCTGGATGAGGGACGAAGGGCAGTTGTGGCCGATCCCGCGGGAAATTTGGCCGCACATCGGCACGATGTACTTGGCCCCCTCGCACCGGGGGTTGGCGGCCACATAGCCCATGCGCTCGCCCGGGATGCTCAAGCTCTTGGAGAAGGAGTAGCAGGTCAGCGTATCATCGTAGAATTTGGCAGGGTAGGGCGTGGCGGCGCCGCCGAACGCGATCTCGCGGTACGGCTCGTCGGACAGCAGGAAGATGTGGTGGCCGTACTTGGCGGACGCCTCGGTCAAAAAGTCCGCCAGCTGCCGCAGGGTCGCCTCGCTGTACGCGGTGCCGCTGGGGTTGTTGGGGCTGTTGATGAGCACGGCGGCGGTGTTTTCGTCCACCAGCCCGGCAAAGGCATCAAAGTCGATCTGGAAATCCGCGCACCGGGGCGGTGTGACCCGCAGCGACAGGCCCGCGCCCTCGACATAGGGCTTGTACTCGGGAAAGAAGGGGGCAAAGGTCACGATGTTCTGCCCGGGCACAGCCACGCAGCGCAGGGCGTGGGCCAGCGCACCCGCCGCGCCGGTGGTCATAAAGATATGGTCAGCGGTGTAGTCCATGCCAAAGCGGCTGTTCAGGCTCTCGGCCACGGCCTTCCGGGTCGAGGGCAGCGTCAGCGTCGGCGTGTAGCCATGCAGCTGGACCAGGTCGGTGTTTTTCAGCAGGTCTTCGCAGGTCTCGGTGAACTGCGGCGGGCAGGGGACAGACGGATTCCCCAGCGAATAGTCAAAGACATTCTCGTAGCCGATTTCCTTGCCCCGCGCGGTGCTCCACTCAGAAATTTGGCGGATAACCGACTTGGCCCCCAGCATATCTTTATAGTGCTGTGCAATCATAATAACAGCTCCTTTGTAAAATGTTTGTCGAGATGCGGGAGGGGGAACGGCAGTCCCTACTGGGTACTTCCCGCCGCCGCAAACGGCCACGGCGGCCAGAGGGCTGGCCGCCCTACATGTGACACGGGAAAGGCTGCTCCCCTGCGGGGCGTCGAGGACGCCGCCCCCCTACAATCCTTGCCGTAAACCTTCCGGCCACCCTGTAGGGGCCGGGCATGCCCGGCCCGCAACTTACCGACAAATCCCTTTTACGGTCAATCCGTAGGGGAGGGATTCATCCCTCCCGGGCACCCTCACCCCAAAATCACCTTTTCCAGGGCGGCGGCGTCCTCGGCCAGGTACTCTGCCCCGGCTTCGGTCAGCTCCTCGCGGGTCCGGAACCCCCACAGCACGCCGCAGCAGGGCAGACCTGCATTGTGGGCGGTCTCCACGTCCACATTGCTGTCACCCACATACAGCACGCCGCCATCAGGCTTTACGCCAAGCGCCGCCATCAGCGCCCGCGTGCCCTCGGGGGCGGGCTTTGTCGGTACGTCGGGCAGGGCACCGCGCACGATTTCAAACAGGCTGGCGTCAAAATACCGGGCTACCACCGCGCGGGCAAACTCGTCCGCTTTGTTGGAGAACACGGCCATCCGCACCCCGGCGGCTTTCAGCCGGGCCAGCAGTGTCGGTATGCCGGGGTAGGGCGCGGTCTTGTCGTGCATATGCGCGCCGTATACTTTGTCAAACTCGGCCAGCGTGGCGGCCAGCTGGGCCGGGCTGCGGCAGTCGGCGGGGCTGAACCGCTCCACCAGCTTGGGGATGCCGTTGCCCACAAAGTAGCAGTATTCGGCCGCCGTGTGCTGGGGCCAGCCGTGGGCCGCGCAGACCCGGTTGGCCGAGTCGGCCAGATCGTCGATGGTATTCAAAAGTGTGCCGTCCAAATCAAACAGTACGGTTTTATACATTTTCCAAAACCTCTTTGCACAAGAAATCACTCTTATTATAGTTGCATTTGACGAAAACAGCAACCCACCGCGCCCATTTACAGTAAAAAAGATGTAAAATCTCAAAAAAATGTTCCCATTTTCTTGTTTTATGGTATGATAGTAGGTAGCAAATAAGGAGGCTTCCCACTTATGGAATTGTTTTTGGACCTACTGCGCTCGGTCGTCTACGGCGTGATCGAGGGCATTACCGAATGGCTGCCCATCTCCAGCACCGGCCACATGATTTTGGCCGAGCAGGTGCTCAAGTTCAGCCTGAGCGCGGAATTTATGGAGATGTTCCGCGTCGTCATCCAGCTGGGCGCGATCATGGCGGTCGTGGTGCTGTATTTTAAAAAACTGTGGCCGTTCTGCGGCGACAACGGCTGTGATTCCGGCCTGGCAAAGCACATCCGCTGGCCTGTGCTGCGCCTGTGGCTGAAAATCATTGTTGCCTGCCTGCCCGCTGCCGTGCTGGGCCTGCTGCTGGACGACTGGATGGACGCGCATTTTTACAACAGCGTCGTCGTGGCGGTCATGCTCATCGTCTACGGCATCGCGTTTATCCTCATCGAGCGCCGCCCCCGTGTGCCCGCCACCACCAAATTGAGCCGCATCACCTACAAGCAGGCGATCATCATCGGCGCATGGCAGGTGCTGGCGCTCATCCCCGGCACGTCCCGCAGCGGCGCGACCATCATTGGCGGCCTGCTCTGCGGCATGAGCCGCGCCTGCGCGTCGCAGTTCACCTTCTTCCTGGCAATCCCGGTCATGGCGGGTGCGTCGGGCCTCAAGCTCGTCAAGTTCCTGGTGGGCGGCGGCGTGTTCACCGTTGCCGAGGTCGGTGCCCTGCTGGTGGGCTGCATCGTGGCGTTTGTCGTGTCCATCATGGCAATCCGCTTCCTGATGGATTACGTCAAGAAGCATACCTTCACGATCTTCGGCTGGTACCGCATCGCCCTGGGCATCCTGGTTCTGGGTATCTGGGCATTGCAGACATTTGTGCTGGCGTAAAATACACAATAGAAAATCCGCTGCTTCCCCATGCCGGGGGAGCAGCGGATTTTTTTGTGGCGGTTGCGCGGTAGGGGCCGGGCATGCCCGGCCCGCGGCTTTCCCGCAGGCGCGATTTTACCTTTCTGTTGCGGGCCGGACATGTCCGGCCCCTACAACTCTATGGATTTTTCGGGAACGTTACCCTTTCTTGCGCCCGATCCACAGGGCCGCGCCGCCGCTCACTACCAGCATCACCCACAGCAGGGCAATATTCGCGCCATCCCCGGTAGCGGGAATCGCGCTTACCGCCTGCGGGGCAGGGGTGGCTGTGGGCGCAGCGGTGGGAGCCGTAGTCGGTGCAGGCGTGGGGGCCTGGGTCGCAGCCGGGGCGGTGCTCTCCTGCGGGGCCTGGGTGGGGGCCGCGGTAGGCACCGCTGTGGGGGCTGCCGTCGGCGCGGGCTTCTTCTCCAACGCGGCAAGGGCACGCTGGATGTCGGCGGCCATGGTGTCCACTTCGCTTTGCTGGGTAATATCCTTCGTGCGGTCAACGGCATCAATGGCCGCCTGCACCGCCGCAAAATTGGTGTAATCGTCCTTGTTCAGGGCGTTGGCCTTGGTGATGGCGGCGTCCACGGCGGTGTAGTCCGCGCCTTTCAGCACCAGGTTTTTCACCGCATCCCGGATGGCCTGTGCCATGGCATCAACCTCGCTCTGGCGGGCAATGCCATACCCGCGCACGACATTGGCAACGGCGGTATCCACGGCAGAAAGGTCGGTGTACAGCGTGCGGTCAAGCTCGTTGGCCTCGGCAAGAGCGGCGTCGACTGCGGTATAATCGGCGGGGCTGGAACCCAGAATGGGGAAACCGTTGCCGTTCGTGAAAGCCTCGCCCAGCCGGTTTGCAACTGTGCCGTTGGCGAATTCTTCCGCGGTCTTTTCGGTGGAAGTATCTTCTGTTAGCGTATTGTATCTGCCAGGGGTAACAGTAACGTTGCCCTGGTAACAGTTGGTGGTGAAAATTTTTGCGGTGTAATCCGAACCATTCGTTTGCAAGCAACCAACAAAAGCGCCAACTCTGTTAAAGTTGTACTGACTGTCAGCTGCGATAGAAACTTGGGTGTTATAGATAAAGCAATTCGTAAGAGAGAGAATCTCCTCAGTAACTTGACCGCAGAAGCCGCCGACACAGTTACTATTCTGTACGTTGGAAGAAGAAGCAGTAACGGTGGAATTGGCTACATAGCAATCGGTAAAGGAAGAAGAACCGTTAGCATAGCTATCATCCAGTTCACCGATAAAACCGCCACAGTATTCAGAAGACTGAATTTGATTGTTTACGGAAGCACATTTGGTAAATTTGCCGACAGAGGAAAGGCCGACCAATCCGCCAGCACGGTTACTGTTGCTAGGGGCACGGCTGCTGCTTAGTTTGGAGCCAGAAACAGAGCAGTTGGCGATTTCAGAATCAAGAACGAAACCGGCAAGACCACCGGCAAAGGCTTGGTCATTATCACCTACCGCAGAAAATTCAACTTTCTCTATATGTAGGTTGCTGATAGAACCAACACACACACTGCCAAAAATACCGGCAAGTGTATAACCGTTGTCCGTTATGCCGGAGGAAACGGCATTGCGAATTACATGATTGCCACCGTCGTAGTGACCGGAAAAGTAAAATTTGGATTCATCACTATACCCGATAGGGTCCCAGGCTGCGCCCTGCAAATCAATATCTGCAGTCTGCTTAAAGTAGTACCCGTGGAAGTTGCCGATACCGCCGCAAACATTGGCATCGGCATCACAGTCGATAGCTTTGCCGCTATTGATGTAATCCGCCAGCGCCTTTAAATCGGCGGCGGTACTGATAAGCCAGGGGTCGTCCTGCGTGCCGCTGCCCCCGCTCAAAAATTCATTGGGGGGGGGTGACGGCGAAAGCCGAGATGGGCAGTGCGGTGAAGCAGAGCACCAGCGCCAGCAGCAGACTTAGGAACTTGCTGTTGTGTTTCATGGGTTCGCGTCCTTTCCTGTAATAAAATACTATATAAAGTTATTTTAATACGCACATGGGCAAAATGCAAGATGGGTGGGGAAATTTTGGGGAATGAGAAAGAAAAAACCGGAACGGCTGGGGGCCGTCCCGGTGGTGGGGGTGTTAAGGGGATAGGGGCTTTTGCGATCCAGCCTTTATGGCAGCCTTACCCCTTCGGGAAGGTCACCCGTATCGTCGTGCCGGTCCCGACCTGGCTTTGCAGGTCTATCTTCGCATCATGCAGCAGGGCAATGTGCTTGACGATCGCCAACCCCAAGCCCGTGCCGCCGGTGGCTTTGGAACGGCTCTTGTCCACGCGGTAGAACCGCTCAAACACGCGGGTCTGGCTGTCCTGGGGGATGCCGATGCCGTTGTCCTCGACCTCAAAATAGGGGCAGCCGTCATTGCCAACGCCGCAGCGCAGCTCCACATGGCCGCCCGGGCGGTTGTAGCGGATGGCATTGTCGCACAAATTCTGCGCAAGCTCGCTCAACTGGTCGCGGCTGCCGCGCACGGTGGCGGGCTTGACGTCGTATTGCAGCGTTACATAGGCCCGGCGGGCGTTCACCGTCATGTTCTGGGCCGTCTCCTTGACCAGCGCGGCCAGATCCACCGGGGCAAACTCGGTCACGGTCTCACGGCTGTGGCTGGCCTGGGTGCTGTCCAGCTCGCTCAGCTGCAAAATATCGCTGACCAGCGCGATCATCCGCTGTGCTTCCTTGTGGATGCGCGCGGCGAACGTCGGCACGTCGGCGGGCTTTGCCATGCCGGTTTCGATCAGCTCGGCATAGCCGGAAATGCTCGTCAGCGGGGTTTTCAGCTCATGGCTGACATTGGCGGTAAACTCCCGGCGCATCGTCTCGTTGTCCTCCCGCAGCTTGCGGTCGGTCTGGATGGTCCGTGCCAGGGGGATAAGCTCCTGATAGGGCACATCGGCCTCGATGGTGTCCAGGTGCTCGGCCAGGTGGTTGATAGGCTGCACCATGCGGCGGGTCAGCCACCAGCTGAACAGCGTTGCAGCGGCCAAAATCAGAACCATGGCCGCGCAGAGCAGCGGCAGGGTGTCGGTGCTCAGGCCCCAGATGTTGGCAATATCCTCGCCCACGCGCAGCACCTGCGCACCGTCGGGCGTGTCGATGCGCACGGCGTAGTAGTGGGTCTCCCGGCGCACAGTCTCACTCTCACGGGTGACGCTGGCGGTGCCGTCGGCCATGGCCTGCTGGAACTCCGGCCGGTCGGCGTGGCTGGGCAGGTGGGAGTCCATGACGGCGTACACGGTGTTTGCGGCATCGTAGACAAGGGCCGAGGTCTGGCTGTCAAACAGCACGGTGCCGTCGCCGCCGATAAGCGTAAAGCGCGGCGCATCAACGCCTGGTTTCGGCAGCAGGCTGACCAGCGTTTTGGCGTCGTGGGTGGGCTGGGCCTTGTAGGCAGCGGCGTAGCTGCCGCCCAGCTGGGCCAGGTAGTCGTCCACGCGGTCGGTGTAGCTGCGTTGGAACAGAACGGTGGCCGCCGCCAGCATGGCCAGTACGCAGAGCACGCCGGTCAGGATCAGGCCGCGCCGATAGCGGCGGGTCATGCTCAGGGGCTGTTTTTCGCGGCGCTGCTCGTCAGTCATCACTGCCCTCCGTGCTCAGCTTGTAGCCCACCTTGCGCACGGTGCGGATAGCCTCGCCCGCCGCGCCCAGCTTTTGGCGCAGCGTGCGCACGTGCATATCGATGGTGCGGGATTCCAGCAGATCATCGGTGTCCCAGACGTCCTTCATGATGCGTTCACGGGCCAGGACTTCCTCCGGGTGCTCCAAAAACAGATGCAGCAGCGCATATTCTTTAAAGGTCAGCTCTACCGGCGCACCGCCGACGCGGACCGTGCGGGCCATGTCGTCCAGTACGATTTCGCCAAAATGCAGCGTCGATGCAGCGGGCGCGGGGGCGGCCGCCCCCGCGCGGCGCAGCACAGCCTTGACGCGGGAGATGAACTCCATGATGCCGAAGGGCTTGCACAGGTAGTCGTCCGCGCCGTGGTCCAGCCCCTTGACGACGTCGATCTCGCTGGTCTTGGCCGTGACCATAATGACCGGGATGGACGCCGTGGCGGTGTTGGCGCGGAGCTTGGTCAAAATCTGGTAGCCGTCCTCGTCAGGCAGCATGACGTCCAGAATGACCAGCTCGGGCCGGGTATCGCGCAGTGCAGCCCAAAAGCTGGCCGCGTCCTCGCAGCCGCGGGCGTCATAGCCGTTGGACTGCAGCGCGTATTGCTCCAGCTCACGGATGCTGGAATCGTCCTCGACGATATAGATCATAGTAAATACTCCTTACTATAAACGTAGGGACCGGGCATGCCCGGCCCGCGGCTTTGCGTGGCCGTCCGATAACGGGCGGCTGCTTTTCTGTTGCGGGCGGGGCATGCCCCGCCCCTACAAAAAGGCTTCCCCCTCGGGGAAAGGCTTTCAGCCTTCGGCCTGATTCTCCGCAGGCTCGGAATATGCCTCCGGCGGGAAGGTGTAGCGGCCACGGTATTTCTCGTAGCGCTGCTCAAATTTTACGCTGCCGCCGTGCTTGACGTTGGCAAGATACTCGTGGGTGTCGAACTTGTCCGCCGCAACCTCGATCATCGCGACCGCAATGTTCGAGCAGTGGTCGGCGATGCGCTCGTAGTTCGTCAGCAGATCATCCAGCACAAAGCCGTACTCGATGGTGCAGACACCGGCCTGCAAACGGGCAATGTGGCGGGTCTTGACCTCGCGCACCAGGCCGTCCACGACCTGCTCCAGCGGCTCGATCTTGCCGGCGGCGTAGGTGTCGCCCTTCTGGAATGCGTCCACCGTGCGGTTGACGATATCCTGCACGGCGGCTTCAAGAACGGACAAATCGTTGAGGGCTTCCTCGCTGAATTTGATGCTTTTCGTGCGGATCTCCTCGGCCGTTTTGATGATGTTCACGGCGTGGTCGGACACACGCTCAAAATCGCCGATGGTGTGCAGCAGCGTGTTGATGGTGCGGTTATCCTCGCCCGAAAGATGCTTGGCGCTCAGCTTGACAAGGTAGGTGCCCAGCACGTCCTCATAATGGTCAACAGCGTCCTCTTTGCGCAGGACTTCATCCGCAATGGCGTCGTTCCAGATGCGGGTGGTGGACATGGCCTGCAAAAGCGCGGTGCGGCAGATTTCCGCCATATCGCTGCCGGTCAGCATGGCGCGGCCAACAGCCACAGAGGGGGTGGTGAGCAGACGCTCGTCCAGCAGGGTGTTCTCCTGCTTTTTGTCGGCGGGGGAGTCGGGCACGGTCAGGATGGCCAGCTTTTCCAGCAGGCGGTTGAAGGGCAGCAAAATAGCGGTCGTTACCACGTTGAAAACCGTGTGAACGATGGCAATGCCGAAGGTGTTGGCGGTCTCGTTAAAGAAAGAGAATTGGATCAGCGCGTTCAGCCCGTAGAACCCGCACAGAAAGAGAATCGTGCCGATAACGTTAAAATAGAGATGGACAAAGGCGGTGCGCTTGGCGTTTTTGTTGGCACCGGCGGAGGAAATCAGCGCTGTGACGGTGGTGCCGATGTTCTGGCCCATGATGATGGGCACGGCGGCGGAGTAGGTGACGGCGCCGGTGCTGGTCAACGCCTGCAAGATACCGACGGAGGCCGACGAGGACTGCAAAACAGCCGTCAGCACTGCGCCCGCGATAACGCCGAGGATGGGATTTTTGAAGCTGAGGAACAGGTCCATGAACCACGGCTCATCCGCCAGGGGGGACATAGCGCCGGACATCGTGTTCATGCCGGCCATCAAAATGGCGAAGCCCAGCAGGATTTTACCGACGCCGCGCTTGCGGTCCTTGCCGATCATATACATCCAGATGCCGATAAAGCCGAGGATCGGACTCCAGGCATTGGGGTTCATCATCTGGGTGATGAAGTTGTCGCCCTCGAGGCCGGACAGCGACAGCAGCCAGCCGGTGACGGTGGTGCCGACATTCGCGCCCATAATGACGCTGATGGCCTGATGCAGTTCCATCAAACCGGAGTTGACGAAACCAACGGCCATAACGGTGGTGGCACCGCTGGACTGGATCACGGCGGTGACGGCCATGCCGAGCAGCAAGCCGCGGATGGGGCTGCTGGTCATGGTGGACAGGATACCCTGTAATTTGCTGCCGGCGGTCTGCTCCAGCGCTTTCCCCATCAGGTCCATGCCATACAGGAACATGGCAATGCCGCCCATCAGGGTGAACACATTAAAAATGGTCATCCGGTGTTACACATCCATTCTCTTATTTTGTTTACACTATACCGCCTTCTATTATAATGTATGCGTGCAGACTACACCACCACAGGAAAGTAAATGTTGTGTAAAATTTGTGTAAAGCCGCAGGGAGCGGCAGTCTCCCGGAAGGTTGTTCTTTCTTTTGGCAGCAAAAGAAAGAACCAAAGAAAACTGCCGCTGTTTCGACGCAGCGGACCCGCGACCTAGGGGCTGCACGCCCCTAGGAACCCCAAAGAGGAGGTCGGAAGTTTCGGCGGCTAAACGGACGCAGTATTACTGTCCGTTCTTAACGCCGCCGAACCTTCCTCCACTTTAAATTCGGGTGTTCCCCCGAACCCCCGTTACCGGAAACAGCAGTCCGTAGGGGCCGGGCATGCCCGGCCCGCAACTTACCGCAAAATCCCTTCTACGGTTTAATCCGTAGGGGAGGGATTCATCCCTCCCGGGCACTTCCCGCCACCGTAAACGCCACGGCGGCCAGAGGGCTGGCCGCCCTACAGCCCCACTTAAAAATCCGTGTGTAGGGCGGGGTGCTCTCACCCCGCCGCCGCTCTTCCCATCCCGCACCCCCGCTGTTTTTGCATATTCTTTACAAACTTTACCGTTCCCACACAAAACCGGGGACATCTTTGCAAAAGCTTTACCGCGATTGTACCATACCATGGTCGATACCCGCAAAAAAAGGCGGTACAATAGGGTCGTTCCGATGAGAACACACCCAAAACACTATACCAAAAACAATATTGGGGAAAAGGGAGAATACTTTACATGAAACGTACTTCTGCAATCGCTGCTTTTACCGCTGCCGCTCTGGCACTGAGCCTTGCCGCCTGCGGCTCCGCTGATTCCACCGCTGACACCGCCGCCGAGAGCACGGCGGCTTCCACCGAGGCTGTCTCCTCGGAGGCTGCTTCCGAGGCTGCCCCTGCCGAGAGCACCGGCGACTTCGACCCCGACCAGGATATCACCGTCATCTCCCGAGAGGACGGCTCCGGCACCCGCGGCGCTTTCATTGAGCTGACCGGCGTTGAGGAGAAGAACGCCGACGGCAAAAAGGTTGACAACACCACCGAGGCGGCCGCCATCCAGTCCAGCACCAACGGCGTCATGACCGCTGTTGCCAACGATGAGACCGCTATCGGCTACATCAGTCTTGGCTCTCTGAACGACACCGTCAAGGCCGTCACGGTCGGCGGTGTGGCCGCCTCCGCCGAGACCGTCAAGGACGGCAGCTATGTACTGGCCCGTCCGTTCAACATCGTTACCAACGGCGATGCCACCGATCCCGTGGCCGTGGACTTCATCGCCTACTGCCTGAGCAAGGACGGTCAGGCACTCGCCACCGATAAGGGCTACATCGGCGAGGACGGCGCGGACTACACCTCCGCCCAGCCTGCCGGCAAGATCACCGTCGGTGGTTCTTCCTCCGTCTCTCCGCTGATGGAGAAGCTCATCGAGGCCTACAAGACCGTCAACCCCAACGCCGAGCTTGAACTGCTGACCACCGACTCCACCACCGGTGTTTCCGGTGCGCTGGACGGCACCTACACCATCGGTATGGCCAGCCGTGAACTGAAGGACTCCGAGACCGAGGGCGGCGCCAAGGCTACCGTCCTGGCACTGGATGGCATCGCCGTCGTCGTCAACCCTGCCAACACCACCGAGGATCTGACCGTTGACCAGATCAAGGGCATCTACACCGGCGAGCTGACCACCTGGGCCGACGTGCAGTAAAGTATAGCAGCACCATAGGGGCGGGGCATGCCCCGCCCGCAGCGTACCCGTGACCGCGCGGTTATGGGAAGGCCGCGGGCCGGACATGTCCGGCCCCTACATGGCATATAACCAAAGGAGTATAGGAAATGACCTCCAAGCTAAAAGAAGGCGTCATGCAGGTGGTGTTTACCCTCTGCGCCTGTGTATCCATTCTGGCGGTCGCGCTGATCTGCATCTTCCTGTTTGCGAACGGCGTGCCTACTTTGTTCAAGATCGGCCCGCTCAAGTTCCTGCTGGGCACCACCTGGAAGCCCGGCAACGATATCTTCGGCATCCTGCCGATGATCCTGGGCAGCATCTACGTCACGGCGGGGGCTATCCTCGTCGGCGTGCCCATCGGCCTGCTGACCGCCATTTATATGTCCAGGTTTGCCTCGCCCCGCATCAACAAAATCATGCTCCCGGCGGTGCAGCTGCTGGCGGGTATCCCATCGGTCGTGTACGGCTTCTTCGGTATGATCGTGCTGGTGCCCGCCGTGCAGGCCATGGTCAAGACGCCCTTCTTCAAGACGGTGCTCCACGTCAAAAGCGGCAAGGGCATGAGCCTTTTCACCGCCGCCGTGCTGCTGGGCATCATGATCCTGCCCACCATCATCACGGTCAGCAAGACGAGCCTGGACGCCGTTCCCAACAGCTACTATGAGGGCAGCCTGGCCCTGGGCGCGACCCATGAGCGCAGCGTTTTCTGCGCGGTGCTGCCCGCCGCCAGGTCCGGCGTGCTGTCGGCGGTCATTCTCGGCATCGGCCGTGCCATCGGCGAGACGATGGCGGTCGTCATGGTCGCAGGCAACCAGACCTGGATGCCCAAGGGCCTGTTCCAGGGCCTGCGCACGATGACCTCCAACATCGTCATCGAGATGGGCTACGCCGCCGACCTCCACCGCGAGGCGCTGATCGCCACCGGCGTTGTGCTGTTCATCTTTATCCTGCTCATCAACCTCTGCTTCAGCCTTGTGAAAGGGGGCAGCGACCATGCCTGAGATTGCCGCAACGCAAACGGCCGCCGATATGACCTATGCAAAACCCCATGAGTTCATGCCCAGCGGCGGGCAGAACCGCCGTGCCGCCCGCGCACAGGCTGCCGCGCTGCGGTGGCTCGTGCGGATCGCCGCCTTCCTGACGGCCGCCGTGCTGGTGTTCCTGATTGGCTACATCCTCGTCATGGGCATCCCTAACCTCAAGCCCGAGCTTTTCGCATGGGAGTATAACTCCGAGAATGTCTCGCTGATGCCCGCCCTCATCAATACCGTGCTGATGACCGCCTTCGCGCTGCTTATCGCCACGCCGCTGGGCATCTTTGCCGCCATCTGGCTGGTCGAGTACGCCCGCCGCGGCAGCAAGCTGGTCAAGGTCGTGCGCGTCACCACCGAGACCTTGCAGGGCATCCCGTCCATCGTCTACGGCCTGTTCGGTATGCTGTTCTTCGTCACCCAGCTGCACTGGGGTTACAGCATGATCGCCGGTGCATTCACGCTGGCCATCATGGTATTGCCCGTCATCATGCGCACGACCGAGGAAGCGCTCATCGCCGTGCCCGATTCCTACCGCGAGGGCAGCTTCGGCCTCGGCGCGGGCAAGCTGCGCACGGTGTTCACCATCGTGCTGCCCAGCGCTATGCCCGGTATCCTGTCCGGTGTCATTCTGGCCACGGGCCGCATCGTGGGCGAGACTGCCGCGCTGATCTACACGGCCAGCTCGGTCGCAAAGATCCCCACCAGCGTATTCAGCTCCACCCGCACGCTGGCCGTACACATGTACCTGCTCTCCAACGAGGGTCTCTACATCGGCCAGACCTACGGCACCGCCGTGGTGCTGCTGGTGCTGGTGCTGGTCATCAACTGCCTGTCCGGCTTTCTGGCCGGCAAGCTGGCGAAGAAGTAAAGCCGCCTGCGGGGCGTCGAGGACGCCGCCCCCTACATACGCAGCAGCTTGTAGGGGCCGGGCATGCCCGGCCCTCGGCAGACCCATTACCGCTCTGCTTCCGTAAGGCTGAGGCCGGACATGTCCGGCCCCTACGGCTCGGCAAAGGCATATATGCGGTCTATAAACAAGGATATAGCAAAGAGGTCATTTCATGAACAAATTTGAAGTCCGCGGCATGGACCTGTACTACGGCAGTTTCCATGCACTGAAAAACATCAACATCAACATCCCGGAGAAGGAGATCACCGCCTTCATCGGGCCTTCCGGCTGCGGTAAATCCACGTTTTTGAAGAGCTTGAACCGGATGAACGACCTGGTCGAGGGCTGCCGCATTTCCGGCGATATCAAACTGGATGGCGTGGACATCTATAAGGACAAGATGGACGTCAACGTCCTGCGCAAGCGCGTCGGCATGGTGTTCCAGAAGCCGAACCCGTTCCCGATGTCGATCTATGACAACATTGCCTACGGCCCGCGCACCCACGGCATCCGCAATAAGGCGCAGCTGGACGAGATCGTCGAAAAATCCCTGCGCGGCGCGGCCATCTGGGACGAGGTCAAGGACCGCCTGAACAAGAGCGCCCTCGGTATGTCGGGCGGCCAGCAGCAGCGCCTGTGCATTGCCCGCGCCCTGGCGGTCGAGCCGGAGGTCCTGCTGATGGACGAACCCACCAGCGCCCTGGACCCGATCTCGACCTCGAAAGTCGAGGAACTGGCCACCGAGCTGAAAGAGAACTACACCATCGTCATGGTCACCCACAATATGCAGCAGGCCGCGCGTATCAGCGATAAAACGGCGTTTTTCCTGCTGGGCGAGCTGGTGGAAATGGGCCCGACCGAGCGCGTCTTTGCCACGCCGGTGGACAAACGTACCGAGGATTACATCTCGGGCCGTTTCGGTTGAGGAGGTTTACAATGGGTACAAGTGTACGCAAAATGTACGATGCGGAATTGCTGCAGCTGGACACGATGCTGGCCCGCATGGGCCATGCGGCGGGCGGTGCCATCGAGAGCGCGATGACCGCCCTGCGCACCGGCGACACCGAGCTGGCCCGCAGCGTGATCGCCCGGGACAGCGAGATCGACTCCGCCGAGCATGAGATCGAGCACCGCTGCTTAACGCTTTTCCTGCGGCAGCAGCCGGTGGCGGGCGACCTGCGCAAGGTATCCACGGCCTTAAAAATGGTCACGGATATCGAGCGCATTGCCGACCAGGCCAGCGATATTGCCGAAATCACCCTGCATCTGCACCCCGAGGGGGCGCGCACCGTCGGCGTGCTGGATGATTTGTACGCCATGGGCGATATCGCCCTGCGGATGGTCAAGGATTCCATTGCCGCTTATGTGCAGGTGGACCTGTCCACCGCAGCCCAGGTTATTGCCCGCGACGACGAGTGTGACGCGATGTTCAGCCGCATTTCCCAGGAAATTGCCGCCTACATCGCCGCCCACCCCGACGACGCCAGCACGGCGCTGGACCTGTTCATGATCGACAAATACTTAGAGCGCCTGGGTGACCACGCGGTCAATATCGCCGAGTGGGTCGAGTTCTTAAAGACCGGCGTTCACAAATCCCGCAAGATCGTGTAACGCGGGGCAAAACAAGCCATTCCCTTATTTTCCTATACCAACCAAAATGGGGCCTGCCGACCGGCAGACCCCGTTTTGGCGTGGGAGGAAAAGGCTTCCCCCACGGGGGAAGCTGTCACCGAAGGTGACGGATGAGGGCAAGCCTTGCCGAGGCTGCACGCAAACAGACTGTGGCCGTGAACTTCCCCCTCATCCGTCTGCGGTCGGGGCCGCAGACACCTTCCCCCAAAGGGGGAAAGCACAGACTGCCAAAGACTTCCCCGCAAAAAATCCCGGGCAGCTCACGGTGAGCCGCCCGGGAATGTGCTTTTATTTCGCGCCGCGCCCCGCGAAAACCACGTACACGGTCTTGAACAAAATCTTTACGTCGTTCCAGAGCGACCAGTTATCAATGTAGGTCACATCCAGCTTGACGACTTCCTCAAAATCCTCGATGTTGCTGCGGCCGCTGACCTGCCACAGGCCGGTGATGCCCGGCTTCATCGACAGGCGGCGCTTGTGGTGGCTCTCGTACTGCTTGTACTCATCCACCGTCGGCGGGCGGGTGCCCACGAGGCTCATGTCGCCGCGCAGCACATCAAAGAACTGCGGCAGCTCGTCGATGCTCGTCTTGCGGATGAACTTGCCCACCTTCGTCACGCGGGGGTCGTCCTCCATTTTGAACATCAGGCCGTTCATTTCGTTCTTGGCCATCAGCTCTTTCTTGCGTTCCTCGGCATCCATGTACATACTGCGCAGCTTGTGGATGTAGAAATACCGGCCGTTCAGGCCCACGCGCTTCTGCTTGAAGAAGAGCGGCCCCGGGCTTTCGATCTTCAGCGGGATGGCTACCACCGCAATGATGGGGATGCTGATGGCGCAGCCCACAATGGCACCGGCAATGTCCATGGCGCGCTTGGCAACGCGGTCCCGCAGCTTCATTTCCACGGTACCCATCGTCACGATGTTGCCCCCCGCGCAACGGCCCAGCGTGCGGCTCAGCCGTGCCGAGCTCGTCTCGTCGCAGCAGCGCGCCTCGATGTGGTCCAGCAGCGGCAGCCGGAAATGCACGGTCAAGCCCATGCTCTCCATCTCTTCCAGGTAGGGGATGAAGCTCTCGCCGCTGTCCATCGGCACGTCCACATAGACCTCGTCCAGCGCCTCGCGCCGCAGCCAGGCCATGAAATCATCAAACGTTGCCTTGACCTCGACCCCGGCCACCCTGGTGCCGACGGTCTCGGGTGTGGCTTCCAGCAGGGCTACGCCGATGATACGGCGGGACCAGTCGCCCTGGATCTCGGCGATGAGCTTTTCGGCGCGGTCACAGGTCGTCACAAAGCCCACAAGGCTCTCCGACCCGCGGCTGTGCTGCAATTTCAGCAGGAACTTCTTCAGCAGCCCATGGGTGATGGGCATGAGCACCGCGTTCACAATGGGGACCATGACCGCAAAATAGCGGGAGTCCAGCAGCGTGGCTTTCGCCAGCAACAGGCAGGCCGCATTGACGACGCCGAGCACGACGTTGAATTTCAGCGCCAGGATGATTTCGTCGCCCTTGGAGCGGGTCACGATGTTCTGATCCTGGTCAAAGCACAAAAACGTCAGCACAAAGGCCAGCAGCAGCAGGCAAAGCGCCTGGATCCAGTCAAAAGTTGCGTAATCCTGCAGCTTGTTGAACACGTTATCCGTGATAAGCCATGCCAGCACAACGCTGATGCCCGTGGTCACAAAATCGGTGAGAAACACATAAGCATACTGTAATTTTTCACGTTTGCTCGTCATATCGGTGAAGATTCCTCTCGTATATAGTGGCAGATGCCGCGCATGATAGCGGCGGCATACAATGCAATGACACACATATCACTGTATTTTATCACAAAACGAGACAATTTTCAACATAGTTCCGCTGATGCGTAATAAATCTGTAAGAAATAGGGCGGCATAATTTGTAGGGGCGAACGGCGAACATTGTTCGCCCCTACATTCTCTGCGGGCGCTATTCCGCCTCGGTAACATCCGCTTTCAGCACGTCCTGTATCTCCACCAAGCATTCCAGCAGCAGGGGATTGAACATGCCGCAGTCGCCGTGCAAAATCATCTGTACAGCGGTGTCGGGGGCGTAGGCGGCCTTGTACACGCGCTTGCTCACCAGCGCGTCGTACACGTCGGCCATCGAGACGACCTGCGCCGAAATCGGGATGCGGTCCCCGGACAGGCCGTCAGGATAGCCGCGGCCGTCCCAACGCTCGTGATGCCAACGGCAGATTTCATACGCGGTGCGCACCAGTGCTTCGCTGCGGTATATGCCCAGCTTGTCCAGCATATTTGCGCCGATGACCGTGTGGGTCTTCATGATGTTGAACTCCTCCTGCGTCAGGCGGCCGGGCTTGTTCAAAATCTTGTCGTCTATCGCGATTTTGCCGATGTCGTGCAGCGCCGATGCCAGCACGATCAGCTCCTGCTTCTCGAGCGGCAGGTCGTACTTGTCGGTTTTCTGGGTCAGGCGCTCCAACAGGCGCTGGGTCAGCGTGCCGATGTGCTGCACGTGCAGGCCGCTCTCGCCGTTGCGGAACTCAACGACCTCGCTCAAAATCGAGACCATCATCTGGGTGTTCTTCTCTTTCTCGCGGGTCTGGCTCGTCACCAGCGAGATGAGACGCCGCTGCTTGGCGTAGAGCTTGATGGTGTTAAAGACGCGCCGGTAGACGATGCTCGCGTCAAAGGGGCGGCTGACATAGTCCGAGACGCCCATCTCGTAGGCGTGACGCACGACCGGGTCGGAGTCCTCGCTGGAAATCATGATGACCGGGATATCCTCGATCCAGTGGTTGCGGTTCATGGCAGCCAGCACTTCAAAGCCGTCCATCACCGGCATGACGATGTCCAGCAGAATCAGCGCAATGCCGGTGCCGTACTGCTCCAGCATGGCCAGGCATTCCTCGCCGTTGGCGGCCTCCAATATATTGTAGTCGCTGCCCAGAATCTCCGACAAAATCGCGCGGTTCATCTCGGAATCATCAACGATCAGGATGTTCTGGCGGGTCTGGTTCTCGCGCCCGGCGGCGGTGCTGGCCCTGGGGGCGGCGGTGTCCTCGGTCACGACCGTGTTTTTGTGGTTCTTGGCCTGGTACATCAGCTTGTCGGCGCGGCCAACGGCGTGCTCCACCGTTTCGTCCGGCTGGGACATCACGCCGCCGATGCTGACCGAAAGCTGCAGACAGCTGTACCCCGGCACGGTGGCGGCGTGGATTTTCTTGCAGATGCGCTGTAATTTCGCGTTGAACGCGCCCCGCTCAATGCCCGGCAGCACCAGCAGAAATTCGTCGCCGCCGTAGCGGATCAGGCTGTCGCTTTTGCGGATGTTGGCGCGCACGACCTCCATGGCGGTGCGCAGGGCCAGATCGCCCGCGTGGTGGCCGTAGGTATCGTTGTAGAGCTTGAAGTCGTCCAGGTCCAGCACGGCCACACCGGCAGGGTCGGTCTTGCCCTTGAGCACATCCTCAAAATAACGGCGGTTGTAGCCGCCGGTCAGGGCATCGTGGTAGAGCTTGAAGTGGTAGCCGGTCACGCTGTCCATCAGGCGGTCGCTGTTTTCGGGGGCGATAAGGGTCTCGCTGTCCAGCTGCTGGATCAGCTCCATCACGCAGGGCTGGCCGTCCACCTCACGGTAGACCGCCGTGACCTGAAAGACCTGGCTGCCCATGTATTCCAGCTTGGTGCGCTGGGTGTGGTCGCGCAGGACCTGCGCCGAGATACAGTTCTGGCACTGGGTGTGCTTCTGCCAAAAGTCGTGGCATTTGCAGTAGTCGCTGAGGGTCTTGTCACTGCCGACCTGCGCAGCCTCCAACAGGCGCACGACCGTAAAAATCGTGCGGTATTGGGCCATTTCCTTTTCGACCTGTTCTCTGGTCATATTCTGCCGCCTTTTGTGGATTTATTGTGTTATATACTACAACAGTATAACATCGTGCGGCGAAAAATGTCAATTTGTTTGTGGCGATGTCGTACATAACCGTGGGCAGCGCCGCATAGGCTTGTACCGTGAGGGGGGACGACCTATGCGCCGAGTTGTATTCTATCTATTTATAATAGCTGTTTTTCTGGCGGCCCCGCTGGCAGCACTGCCCCGGCGGGGGGAGACTGCGCCCGCTGCCACCCCTGCGCCCACGGCCATGGCAGAGCCAACCGCCGCCGCGCCCTACCGCGCCGTGTGGGTCAGTTACCTGGAATGGCAGCAGGTGGATTTTTCCACGCCGGAGACGTTTTCTGGCGATATAGCGGTCATACTGGACAATATCCGGAACCTGGGGGCCACTGTCGTGCTGGCGCAGGTGCGGCCCTTTGGGGATGCACTCTACCCCAGCAGCTACTACCCGTTCAGCCACCTTTGCACCGGGCAGCAGGGGCGGGACCCCGGCTATGACCCGCTGGCCCTGCTGGTGCAGGCCGCCCATGACCGGGGGCTTGCACTGGAAGCCTGGGTCAACCCCTACCGCATCCAGGCTGGGCTGACCCCGGCGCTCTGCGGCGCCAGCCCGGCCAAGCTGCACCCCGATTGGGTCAAATACACCGACACCGGCGCGTACCTGGACCCGGCCAACACGGCGGTGCGGCAGTACATAGCCGACGCGGTGGGAGAGCTGTGCGCCAACTATGATGTGGACGGCATCCATTTCGACGACTATTTTTACCCCACCACCGACCCGGCCTTTGACGCGGCGGACTACGCGGCCAGCGGCACGGCGCTGACCCAGGACGACTGGCGGCGGGAGAACGTGAACGCGCTGGTGGAGCTGTGCCACGCCACGGCCCGGCGGTACGGCGTGCGGTTCGGCGTGGCCCCGGTGGGGGACCCCGAGCAGAACTACGCCCTGCAATACAGCGACGCGGCCCGCTGGCTGCGCCAGGGCACGGTGGACTACCTGATGCCGCAGCTGTACTGGGGGCAGGAATACGTGAAAGATGGCGACACATCGCACAGCCTGGCCCGGCTGGCCGGGGCGTGGGCCGCGCTGCCCCGGGCAGCGGGAGTCAGGCTGTACGCGGGGCTGGGGGCCTACCGCATCGGCGCAGGGGATGGATCCGACGCGGGTTCCGAGTGGGTATCCGGCCGCGCCCTGGCCGACCAGCTGAATTTACTTGACCGCCTGGGCGTGCAGGGAGCGGGCCTGTACCGCTATGCCAGCTTGTTTGATGCGTCCGACTATGCGGGTCTGGCCGCTGCCGAAGTGGACGCCGTGCGGCAGGTCTGGCAGATCGACCAAAGAAGTAAGGACTAAAGAATTAAATGAAAATTCTACTTAAATATCAGGAAAGAGTATGGTATAATAAAATACAAAGCTTCCCCCAAGGGGGAAGGCTTGGAGAAGATAAGGAGAACCCTCATGACCAATACCCAAGAACTCTACACACGCTGGTTATCCCAGCCGGATCTGGACGATGCCATCAAGGCTGAACTGGTCAGCGTGGCGGGCGACAACGACGCCATCGCCGACCGCTTCTACCGTGACCTTGCGTTCGGCACCGGCGGCCTGCGCGGCGTCATCGGCGCGGGCACCAACCGCATGAACCTCTACACCGTGCGCAAGGCTACGCAAGGTCTGGCCGACTACCTGAACGCCAGCGGCCTGCCGAAAAAGGTCGCCATCGCCCACGACAGCCGCCACAACGGCGAACTGTTCGCCCGCGAGACCGCCCGCGTGCTGGCGGCCAACGGCATCACCGCCTATGTGTACCCCCGCCTGGAGCCGACGCCCGCCCTGTCCTGGGCTGTGCGGTATCTGGGCTGCGGCGCGGGCGTCTGCGTGACCGCCAGCCACAACCCCGCCAAGTACAACGGCTACAAGGTCTACGGCGCGGACGGCTGCCAGATCACGCTGGAAGCCGCGGAAAAGATTTTGGCTGCGATTGAAAAAATCGACTGCTTCGACGGCGTCAAACTCGCCGACTATGACAAGGCCCTGGCCGACGGCAGCATCGTTATGATCGGCGATAAATGCCTTGACGACTTTGTGCAGGCTGTCTACGACCAGCGCGTCGGCGACGGCGCGGGCATTGACGCGCTGAAGCTCGTCTACACCCCGCTGAACGGCACTGGCCTCGAGTGCGTCAAAAAGCTGCTGGCAAAGCTCGGCGTCACCCATGTGACCGTTGTGCCCGAGCAGGAAAAGCCGGACGGCGATTTCCCCACCTGCCCCTACCCGAACCCCGAAATTCGGGAGGCTATGCAGAAAGGTCTGGAACTGTGCGATACGGTCAAGCCGGATATCCTGCTGGGCACCGACCCCGACTGCGACCGCTGCGGTACCGCCGTGCCCGACGGCAAGGGCGGCTACCGGCTCATCACTGGTAACGAGATGGGTATTATCCTGCTCGACTACATCTGCCGTACCCGCCTTGCACAGGGTACGATGCCTGCTGACCCGGTGGCGGTAACGACCATCGTTTCCACCGATATGGCAACGCCGGTGGCAAAAAAATACGGTGTGGAACTGCGCCGCACCCTGACCGGCTTTAAGTTCATCGGTGAACAGATCGGCAAGCTGGAAGCCGAGGGGCGCGCCGACCGCTATATCTTCGGCTTTGAGGAGAGCTATGGCTACCTGTCCGGTGCGCATGTCCGCGACAAGGACGCCGTCAACGCAACTTTGCTCGTCTGCGAGGCCGCCGCCTGGTACGCCCAGCAGGGAAAGACGCTGCTGGACGCCATCGAGGCGCTGTACAAGGAGTTCGGCTACTACCGCAACGCGCTGTGCAGCTTCGCCTTTGAGGGCGAGAGCGGTATGCATACGATGCAGAACCTGATGAAGAACCTGCGCGCCAACGCCCCGGCGGAAATTGCCGGGTACAAGGTGGAAAGCGCCGTCGATTACGACACCGACGGTACCGGCCTGCCCCGCGCAAATGTTCTGGAATACCACCTGGCGGGCGGCCACAAGCTGATGATCCGCCCCTCCGGCACCGAGCCGAAGATCAAAGTTTATCTGTCCGCCGTCGGCGAGAGCGAAGCGGCCGCCGACGCCGTGAACGCCGCACTGAGCAAAGCCGCTGCAGAAATAATGAAAGTGTGATCGTATGGCAATCGTAAAATTGACCCCAAGCTGCAAAGATTATCTGTGGGGCGGGAGCCGCCTGCGCACCGATTTCGGCGTGCAGAGCAGCCTGGACCCCCTGGCCGAAGCATGGGTGCTGTCCTGCCACCCGGACGGCCCGAGCTACCTGCCCGACGGCAGCACGCTGGCTGACTATGTGGCCGCCCACCCGGGGTGCCTTGGCACCGACTGCGAGAAGTTTGAGCAGTTCCCGATTCTGACAAAATTCATCGACGCCAAGAACAATTTGTCGATCCAGGTGCACCCCTCCAACGAGTATGCGCTGAAAAACGAGCACCAGTACGGCAAGACCGAAATGTGGTATGTGCTGGACTGCGAGCCGGGCGCGTTCCTCTACTACGGCTTCGACCACGAAGTTTCCAAAGAGGAATTTGCCGAGCGCATCAAAAACAACACCCTGACGGAAGTTCTGCACGCCGCGCCGGTGCACAAGGGCGACTGCTTCTTCATTCCCTCGGGCACGCTGCACGCCATCTGCAAGGGCATCGTCGTGGCCGAGGTCCAGCAGAACTCCAACGTGACCTACCGTGTCTACGACTATGGCCGCGTGGGCGCCGACGGTAAGCCCCGCGCCCTGCACGTGGAAAAGGCGCTGGACGTGACCCTGCGCACGCCGCCGGTCAAGCATGATTTCGGCGGGCATCTCGCCCGGTGTGAGTATTTCACCGTCGATGCCAAGAACGGCGATTTTGACGGTGTGGCCGATGAGAAGAGCTTTGTCTCGCTGCTGATCACCGACGGCGCGGGTGAACTGACCTGCGGCGGCGAGACCGTCCCGGTCAAGAAGGGCGAGAGCTACTTCCTGCCCGCCAACAGCGGCGCGTACACTGTCAAGGGCCAGTGCCAGACACTGGTGACGGTGGTGTAAAAAGAAAACAAAAAAGCCTTCTCCCTTGGGAGAAGGTGGCCAAAGGCCGGATGAGGGGCGCGTTTGCCGTTATTGCCCGTGAACGGGTTGTAATTGCAGCGTCGCCCCTCATCAGTCTGCTTCGCAGACAGCTTCCCCCAAGGGGGAAGCCAAAAATAAAGCACCGCATCACGGTTTGTTGACCGTGATGCGGTGTATTTGTTTACAGGGCTTTGATATACGCCAAATCGGCCTGCGCGGCGGGGAGGATGACCTCGTCCCGCAATAGGGCGGCGTCGGGGTGGTCGCGGTGGAGCCATTCGCGGATGACGGTGTAGTCCATCTGGCCCGCGCCCAGGGCAGTGGGGGTGCGCGGCGCGTCGGGGTGGAACACGGCGTCCTTCATATGGACACAAGCTAAATCTTTGCCGATGACCTCGCACCAGGCGGGCCAGAACGCGGCCTGGCGGGGCACATCCGCCGCCGTCAGCACATTGACCGGGTCAAAGATGATGTGGAAGTGGTCGTGGTCAGCCACGGCCTCTTTCAGGGTGCGCAGCTTTTCCACCGTGCCCAGCGTGTGGACGAACACCGGTTCCAGCGCAAAGCAGGCGTCGATTTTGGCAGCCTGCTCCACAATACGCAGGATGCTGTCGGTCAGCAGCGGCAGGGTCGCAGCCTTCTCATCCTCGGTCAAATCGCGGCAGGCGCTTTCGCTGCCGACGTGTTTCGCACCGACGGCTTTCTGGTAGTGCAGGGCGCGGCAGACTGCGGCGACGGCGTTTTCGCGGATGGCGGTGTCAGGATTGCTCAGATCCTGGTAGCAGCTCAGCACCGAGATTTCGATGCCTGCCTCGGCGAAAGCCGTGCGGATATCCGTGAGCTGGGCGGGGGTGATATCGGTAAAATTCGGGATGCCCCGGATAGCCTTGGGCATGGCCAGCTGGGCGGCATTGTAGCCGTTGGCGGTCAGCACATCGGCCAGACCTTTGGCGGTAAAGCACCCGTAATCATGGGCGCGGCAGCCGTATTTCATGGGGGAAACCTCCTTGTGTAAGGGTAAATATGCAGTGACGGCAGGGCTGCGGGCCGGGCGTGCCCGGCCCCTACCGGGAGGACGCACCGCGTCCTTTCTGCATCGTTCAAAAAATGCCCCCCGGCAAACCGGAGGGCAGCTGCGGCAAGAGAGAGGGAATCTTACCCCTTGACGCCGCCGGCGGAGACACCGCCGACAATGTATTTTTGCAGGATCATGAAGAGGATGACGATGGGCAGGATGGACAGAACCGATGCCGCCAGGATCGAGCTCCAGTCCACGCCGGTGTTGCCGATGAAGTTCTTGATGGCAATCTGGATCGTGTACTTCTTCTGGTCAGACAAAACCAGCAGCGGCAGGATGTAGTCATTCCAGCGCCACATGAAGCTGAAGATCGTCAGCGTGATGGTGACGTTGGAGCCCAGGGGCAGCATGATGTTGGAGAAGATCTTCCACTCGCTGGCACCGTCGATACGCGCAGCCTCGACGAGGGACAGCGGCAGCGACATATAGTGCTGGCGGTACATGAAGATACCGGTCGTGGTGGTGACAACAGGCAGGATGACGCCCCAGATGTTGTTGTACAGGCCCATGGCGCTGATAACGCTGAACTGGGGGACGGTCAGCGTCTCACCGGGGATCAGGGTGCCCAGCAGGAACACGCCGAACACGAGGTTGACGTACTTGATCTCAAAGCGGTAGATGGCCAGCGCATAACCGCACATGGCGCTGATAAGCAGTGTGATGAGGGTGCCGACCACGGCCAGGAACAGGCTGTTCTTCACATAGCCCATGAAGCCGCCTGCCAGGACAGAGGAGTAATGCTCCGTCGTCGGGGTGGAGGGGAACATATGCAGCGGGTAGGTGAACAGCTCGCCGGACGGTTTGAAGGAGCTGAGCACCAGCCAGATGATGGGGAAAATCACGATGACGCCGATTGCCAGAGAAAGGATCGTCATTGGAATGCTGACGTGCTTGTCTTTCATCAGGTTTCACCTCCGTTATTGACCTTGAACTGGGCAAAGGCAATCAGGGCAAAGATGATCATGACAACGGTGGAAATGGCCGAAGCATAACCGTACTGCATCTGGTTGAAGCCCTTGTCGAAGATGTACTGGATGATAAAGGTGGTGCTCAGGCCGGGGCCGCCCTGCGTGATACCTTGGACCAGGGCGTACTCTTTGAGCAGGTTGACGGTGGACAGCAGCACGACCATGAACGTCGTGGGGGCCAGCATCGGGACTGTGATGCGGAAGAAGGCCTGCACACCGCTGGCACCATCGATGGTGGCTGCCTCATACAGATCATTGGAAATGCTGTTGATACCGCCGATGTAGAGGATCATGTTGAAGCCGATGGACGCCCAGACCGATGCGAACGCGATGACAAAGGTGGCAAGACGCGGGTTCAGCGACCATTCCAGCGCGGTGCCGCCCAGCGAACGGATGATAAAGTTTACAAGGCCGTACTCCTGGCTGAACATCCAGTTGATGGTAATACCGACGACCAGCGCACTCATCAGAACGGGGATGTAGACCATCGTGCGGGTCAGGCTCTTGCCGGCAACGCGCTTAGAGCAGAGCAGTACCGCCACCAGCAGCGGGATGATGACGCGGAACGGCAGCGTGCAGACCGTGTACAGCAGCGTCCGCCCCAGGGACAGATAGAACTTGGAGTCTTTAAACAATGTAATGTAGTTTGTCAGACCCACAAAGTCAATGGTTTTCCAACCGTCATAGTTGGTGAAGGAAAAAGCGATGCTGAGCACAAGCGGCACAAGGAAAAAGACACCGAACAAAATGCAGCAGGGCGCACAGAACGCCCAGAATGCGCCGGTGTGCTTCAGCGACGATTTCTTCTTCATATTCATTCCTCCTTTATTCTCTTTGGCCGGGATTCCACCGCCCGGTTCCTTCGATATGCTTAGTATAGCATTGCAAAAGGCGCAAATACCACCGTTTTTTTGCTTGCTTGCCCCAAAATGCATTGCATTTTTTGCGCGATTTTGGCAGGCGGCGCAAAATCCGACCGTCGTCTTGGCGAAAACGTACAAATGCAATGCTGTGAAATTGTGCAAACTGTAAAATCATGCATCCACAGTGAATGTCACTGCGCAAATTGTACATGGATTGTGCAAATTTCAAAGGGATGCAGCGTCAGCGGCAGGCTGTGCTGCACGGCTTCTTCTCCGGGCAAGGGCTGTTCCATCGGCGTGCAGCGCACGGCAGCGGCATCATCCGGCAGGGCCAGCGCCGCGCGGGTGCGGGTGCCCCAGCTCTCATACAGGCGCAAAATCAGGCCGGAGCCATCCGCGGCTTTCTTCACGGTCTCCAACACGACATTGGGGGCATCTATGCGGAACTGGCTGTACGCGGCAGGCAGCGTGCCCGCAGGTTGGGCGGCCACGGCCAGAGGCAGCGCCGGGGCGTTCAGGTCGTACCCGGCGGGGATGACCCCGCCCTGCCGCCAGTCGCCCAGGTGGGGCAGCAGCGCATAGGTAAAGTCGTGGGCCCCCTGGTCGGCGTGGGGGTCCGGGTAGGTGGCGGCCCGCAGCAGCGAGAGCCGCAGCACGCCGTCGTGGACATCATAGCCGTAGCGGCCGTCATTCAGCAGCGCCGCGCCGTAGCCCGGCTCGGACAGGTCGGCCCACTTATGGGCGCAGACCTCGAAGCGGGCCTCGTCCCAGCTGGTGTTGGTGTGGGTATCCCGGGCAATGCTGCCGAACTGGATGTCATACTGGGCGCGGTCGGCGCAGATATCCACCGGGAACGCAGCTTTCAGCAGCACATGCTGCTCGTGCCAGTCGATGTGGGTGGCAAAGTCGATGCGGCGGCTGTGGGGGTAGAGGGTGATATCCTGCACGAGCTGCGACCGGGAAATGGCGCGTTCCAGATGCAGGCGGCAGCAGACCGGGCTGTTCTCGGCCACAGTCAGGCGGGCCGCACCGTCCAGCGCAAAGCGGTGGCGGCGGTAGTATTTTTCCAGGTTCCAGGCGTCGTACTCGTCGGGGCGGTCCTCAAACAGCTGCAGTTCATTGGCGCACTGCCCGGCAGGGATCAGCTCGCGGCCGGCCTCTTTGTCCAGCAGGGCGGTGATCTCGCCGCAGCCGTTGAATACGATGTGATAGAGCGGCGTGTCAATGATATAGCCGCCGTCGTTTTCGGTGACTTCGGCGCAGGGGGTCTCTGGTTCCGCGTCGGCAAAGGGGTAGAACCGCCAGCCCTTGGCGGGCAGGTCCTTGGCAACAAAGGTCAGCGCACCGTTTTCGGTATGGCAGGGCAGCGGGTGTCCGCCGTCGGTGATGCCGCTTGCCCCGCAGGCGACGCGGACGACGGTGTCCCGGGCAAAGCCCAGCTGGTTGAACACGACCACGCCGGGGCGGTCGGTCTTGACGAGGGGCGCGACGGTGTGCAGCGCGTCATCGGTAATTCTGGCATCGGACGCGAGGATCTCGCCGTATTGCAGCTGCGAGACTTCGTATACCTCGCCCAGGGCCGAGCCGGGTAAAATATCGTGGAACTGGTTCAGCAGGGTCAGCTCCCAGTTGCGGTGCAGCGCGGCGGCGGGGTAGGCGTAGCCGGTGCGCAGGCTTTCGGCCAGGGCGGCGGCGGTCTCGGCGGTCAGGTTGGCAAACTCGGCGGCGCGGTTGGCCCGCTTGTTGCGGCCCTGGCTGGTGAACACGCCGCGGTGGTACTCAAAGTACATCTCGCCGTGCCAGCAGGGCAGGTCGGCCTGCGTCTCGTCAAGGTGCTGCTTCAATTTGTCAAAGTAGGGGGCTGCGTGGGTCAGGCGGGTCTGGGGCGCACCGGGGATGCCCTTCTCCATGCGGCGGTTGATCTCCAGCATTTCAGCGGTCACACCGCCGCCGCCGTCGCCGTAGCCATAGCATTGCAGCACATCCTGGGTCAGCTCCTTGTCCTGAAAGCGCTGCCAGCAGCCCATGACCTGCCTGGGGTTCAGCAGGCCGTTGTAGGTCGTGTTGAAGCTCGGTTTCGGGTTGCGGTCGGGGCGCTTGTCGTAGTCCTTGGTGGAGATAAAGTAGGCCAGTACCTCGGTGCCGTCGATGCCGCGCCAGCGGGTCAGATCGTGGGGCATACAGTTGGTATCGTTCCAGGCCATCTTGGTGGTCATGAACCAGTCCATGCCGCACTGGGCCATAATTTGGGGCAGCGCGCCGCTGAAACCGAAGGCATCCGGCAGCCACAGGATGTGCCCCTGTTTGCCGAACTCCCGGCCGAAAAATTCCTGCCCGTGCAGGAATTGGCGGATCAAACTCTCGCCGCTGGTCATGTTGCAGTCGGATTCCAGCCACATACCGCCCTCCGGTTCCCAGTGGCCGTCAGCGACGCGGGCGCGGATCTTCTCAAACAGCGCGGGGCAGTCTTTGCGCACAAAATCGTAGAGCTGCGGCTGGCTGGACAGGAACTTGTACTCGGGGTAGCGGTCCATCAGGTAGTTGACGGTGGCAAAACTGCGAATGGCCTTTTCCCGCGTCTGGGCCAGCGTCCAGAGCCAGGCCACGTCGATGTGGGTGTGGCCGACGCAGTCCACCGTGACCGGCTGCCGCTGGCAGAAGCTCTCGTAAAATTCCTCTTTCATATAGCGGCGGGCGGCGGCGACGCTGGCGTAGAACGCAACGCTGTACGGGTCGCGCAGGTCGAGCATATCCAGCGCTTTTTCCAGATACCGCCCTATGCCGATGGCGTTGGTGTCGCCCTCGTCCAGCTGGACAAGCACCTCGTAAGGGGCTTTCAGGTCGTAGTACAGGCCGGTGATCTCATCGTCCCGCACGGCAGTCTCGACTTTTAAAAAGACGTCCTGAGCCGGGGTGTTGCAGTAGGTGTACAGTCCCAGCTGCCAGGTCTGGCCCTCGGCAGCGGCGGGGGACAGGTCAAACTCGGTGTGGTTGACATCCAGCCCGCAGACCAGCGCACCATTTAAGTAGGCGAGGAACTGGGGGTTGTTGTTGTTCCAGATATCGGTTGCGCCGGTGGAGACCAGGCAGACAAGGTGACGCCCGGCGCTGCCCGCCGGTGCGGTGATGCCGCCCCGGAAGCAGTAGTGGGCCTCCACGCCGCCGATAGCATCACCGGGGGCAAAGGGTGTCCAGCCGGGGGTTGTGGCCGGGTCCTCCTGCACGGTGTCCCAGCTATGGTAGGGGCAGGATTTTTTGTGCAGCCCCAAAACCGGGGTGCGCCCCTGCAGCGCCAAAGTGCGCAGGGCGTCAAGCACCGGGCGCGCCCGGCGGCGGAGTTCAGTGTTTTGCATGGCGACTCCTTCCTTTTTTATAAGATTGAGTGTGTGGTAAGGGAAGCGGCGTCCAGGGGACTGGCCACCCTACGAGGCAGCAAGGCGGGTAACGGCATTGTAGGGGCGAACGTTGTTCACCCGCACCCAGATAACCCCTGTTCAGGCACAGTATAACATCTCAAAACTGTGCAGACAATGCAGTTTTTGCGCGGTAGGGGGCGAATGGTGCGCATTTATTGTTTACGGGGGAAAACGACTGCTTTTTATTAAAATTTGGTTACAGAAACATTGCATTTTTTTCACTGAAAAAATAAGCGCCGGCGCAAAATAAGCGCAACTTGGCATCATTAGAACAAACGATGTGTGAAAAGTGCACAATTTCAGCCGTTTTTCTTGATGCAATTTGCCAGATTGAAAAATAGAGACGCAAAAAATGCAATATGCCGCAATGCAAATCAGCAAGATAGGCGTAGAGAATCCACCCGCCGCAATGGTACACTATGGATACACCAAGGGAGCTGAAAGCCCAGTTCCCAAGCCCCGGAACGGAGCAACCGGGTGAGGGCCCGGTGGATATACCCTACTTTTATTTCTACTTTACAGGAGGTAAAACCAACATGAAAAAAGCACTTTCTCTGGCTCTGGCAGCCGCGATGGCGGCTTCTCTGGCAGCCTGCGGCGGTTCTCCCGCTGCATCTACGGCCAGTTCCGCTGCAACAACGGACACCGCAGCTTCCGGCGCCGCTTCTGCCGGCGGCCAGACCCTGAAGGTCATGCTGTCTGAGGAGCCCGGCGAGGGCGATGCATTCGCTACCACCCTGAACAAGTGGGCCGACGAGACCGGCAACACCGTTGACATCATGGTCATCCCCTACGATGACCAGCTGACCAAGTTCCCCCTGATGGCCAAGAACAACGACCTGCCGGATCTGCTGTCCACCACTCGTCTGGCCCGTCTGTACCCCGATGAGTTCGAGGATCTGGGCAAGTGCATTGACACCTCCATCTTTGAGCCGCAGGCCCTGCAGATCATCAGCCAGAACTACCTGACGGATAAGCTGTCTGTTCTGCCCCAGCAGTTCACCATCACCAACGTATTCTACAACAAGGATGCTTTTGAGGCTGCCGGCATCGAGTGCCCGACGGTGGACGACCGCTGGACCATGGACGAGGTCTATGAGGCTGCCAAGAAGCTGCAGGACTCCGGCGCTGTCAAGTACGGCATGGCTATGGATTACTCCCGCGCTCGTTATGACAACCTGATGTACATGAACGGCGGTTCTCTGGTCGAGAAGGACGGCGACTCCTTCAAGGTCGTTGCAGACAGCCAGCAGAACATTGACGCCCTGCAGGCCTTTGTCGATGCCAACAACAGCGGCATCATGCCCAAGGCCATCTGGGCCGGTGGCTCCAGCGACAACCCGGGCGACTACTTCAAGAACGGTGACGTAGGCATCTACTTCTCCGGCTCCTGGAACTACAACCCCTTCGTGCAGGATATCACCAGCTTCAAGTTCGGCGTCATGCCCTCTCCTGTCGGCTCTGCAGGCGGTTCCGCTATCCTGGGCGGTGCCGGTCTGGCCGTTCCCACCAACGCAAAGAACAAGGATCTGGCTATTGAGTTCCTGAAGTGGTTCTACACCGACAAGAACTTTGCCGATTATCTGGCACTTGATAAGGGCCTGTCCTCTCTGAAATCCGTCACCTATGAGCCTGCTGATCCCGATCAGGCTGCCGACTACAAGGTCCTGCAGGCTGAGGTCGGCCAGACCACCGATGCATTCGCCATCGACGAAAGCTCCGAGTGGCGCAACTACTACGACAACGAGTATCGTGACGCTCTGAAGCAGGCTGTCAACGGCGACCTGACTCCGTCTGACGCTCTGACCGAGTTTGCTACCGCACTGGCTGACAAGGCCGGCTGGGCACACTAATCAACCGAATCAACAGGGGAAGTGATTCCCCAGGGCGAACAGACGCCCCGCCCAAACCGGGCGGGGCGTCTGTTGTTTTTTTATAAACCTTTTTAATAAAGGAGAAGCCGAGGTATGGCAAACGAATTGCATTTTCCCTTGTTTCACGGGTATGTGGACCGCTGGCTGGTCAGCGGCGTGACCGAAACGCCGGTCATCACCAAGCCCACGGCCCTGCACGGTGCCGAAAACGAAAAGCTGAACACCGCCCCCAAGGATAAACCCGGCGAGGAACAGTTCAAGGCCGAGCGCCGCGCCAAGGCCACTGCCTGGCCCGCGCAGCTGGACACCCGCCCCGGCGGGCTGGTGGGCGGCGCGGATAACGTTACGCCCTTTACCGTCTACTGGCCGTTTGACGATATCGGCGTGACCTACGCCTGGGACTGTGAGACCCCTGCCTGCCTGAGCGCCTGGGCTTACACTGAGTTGGACGCCGCCGAGGCGGGCAGTGTGCCCTTTGACCTTATCACCTGCGGCGGCGCGGCCCTCTGGCTGAACGGCGAAAAGCTGACCGAAGTGACCCCCTACCACCACAACGAGCCTGTCCCCACGCCGCTGACCCTGCCGCTGCAAAAGGGCCGCAACAAGCTTCTTGTGTTCTTTGACAACTACGCCGAGCGCGATGCTACGATCATTCTGCGCCTGCGCTGGAAGGGCGAGGGCGCCGCGCCCGAACAGGTCATCCCGGTGGGGGAGGCCGACGCGGCCCGTCTGGCCGAGGCCGAGCACCTGATGCGCAGCCTGGCGTTCCACCGCAACCACTTTACCGCCGGCCCGGTGCTGCTGGACTACGACGGCGCGGATATCGCCGAGAGCTACCACCTGGCCTTTGTCGGCGGCACCGAGGAAAATGTCAAGGGCGGCGTGCTCTTCCGCCGCGAGGCTGACACCCTCCCCCATGCGAGCCAAATCAGCCTGGGCGACTGCAAGACCTTCCCGCTGGCATTTTTGCTGCTGCAGGTCACGACCGAGGTCGAGGGCATCCGGCTGACCCGACCCATCAGTGTGGAAATTCACACCGAGAGCGTGCTGCCCCGCGCCCTGCCCACCGTGGCCGAGCGCAAGCGCCAGGCGCTGGAGCTGCTGGCCCGCTGGGGCGAGCAGAACACGAACCGCGCACTGGCAATCTTAGCCACCGGCGGCGACACCGCCGAGGCAGAAAAGCTGCTGGCCGTGCAGTCCGACTACATCCGCCGCCGCTTCGACTGCAGCGATTTTTACCTTGTCTACTACCCCTACATCCTGCGCACCTTCGGCAAACGCGGCAGCGGTATTTTGTCCGAAAAGACCGAGAACGAGCTGACTGACTGTCTGCTGGGTTTCCGCTATTGGATCGATGAGCCGGGCAACGACGCCATGTGGTTCTGGAGCGAGAACCACGCCCTGATGTTCCACACCTGCCAGCTGCTGGCGGGCGAGCTGTTCCCCGATGAGGTCTTTACCAACAGCGGGCTGACCGGCCGCCAGATGCAGGCCAAGGCCAAGAATATGCTCTACGACTGGTTCGTCACCTTCCGCAAAGAGGGCTTTACCGAGTGGAATTCCAGCCCCTACCTGCCCATTGACACGCTGGGCTTCGGCAGCCTGTATGCCTTTGCCCAGGACCCCGCCATGCGGGAGCTGGGCCGCGAGGGCATGGATTTTGCCTACTACCTGCTGGCCGTCCACAGCCAGCAGGGCATCTTCGCCTCGTCGTCGGGCCGCACCTACATCAAGGAGCAGTTCGGCAACTGGTCCAACTGCCCCTCCGGCCTGAGCTGGATCGGCTATGGGTACGGCGTGCCGGGCCACGCGGGCAAGGGTATCACCTCCTACTGCCTGTCTGATTACGAGCCGCCGAAGGAGTTTGCCCAGTGGTTCAGCATCCCCCGGGGCAAGGAAATGATCTGCCAGACGACCCAGGGCAATGACGGCTATGTGGATCTGTACACCTACAAGACCGCCGACTACATGATGACCAGCGCCAACGACTTCCACCCCGGTGAGCCGGGCCATCAGGAAAACCCCTTCCAGCTGACCTTCAACGCCGTGGCGCAGCTGTGGGTCACCCACCCCGGCGAGCGGGTGCTCTTCGGCGCGGCGCGACCGTCCTACTGGGCGGGCAACGGCACCCTGCCCAAGGTCAACCAGTACAAGGCGTTCGCGGGGCTGATCTATGATATCGCCCCCGAACACCCGGTCGATTTCACCCACCTGTACCTGCCGTCGATGGAGTTTGACCGCTGCGAGGTCGAAGGCAAGTGGGCCTTTGTGCAGCTGGGCAGTGCCTATGCGGCGGTGTATTGCAGCAATGGGATGCGGATGCAGGACTTCGGCTCCAACAAGGACCGCGAGTGCATCGCCGAGGGCCGCCGCTGCATCTGGCTGGTGCGTGCCGCGCAGGCAGACGAGTTTGCGGCGTTTGAGGATTTCAAGGCTGCCATGCGCGGGGCTGCGCTGGATGCCGATGCCGAGGGCCGCCGCTACCGCTTTGTGGACCCCGTCTACGGCGAACTGCGCTGCCAGTGGGGCGAGACGCTGTATGTAAACGACGCCCCGATGCAGTACAGTGGTTTTGACAATTACGGCAAACTGACGATGCAGGAAAAATAAAAAAGGTGCCTGCCCCCGGGGAAGGGGCGGCACCGGAAAATGTTACACCTTCGTGCTCCCCGGGGAGGGTTCCTTCTCGAAGGGAATGGCGGTGATGGGGGTGACGACGCCGTTGACGCGGAACTGGGACGGCGAGGTATGGCAGAACTTGTTGAACACCCGGTTGAACTGGGAAAAACTCGTAAAGCCGCAGCTCGTCGTGATATCGGCAATTTTCATGTCGGTGTACAGCAACAGCTGCTGGGCGTTGCGCACCCGGGTGATCTGGATGTAGTTGATGAGCGAGAACCCTGTCACCCGGCGGAACTGGTGCGACAAATAGTACGGACTGATGAAGAATTTCTCCGCCAGATATTCCAGCGAAAGCTCGCTGGCGTAGTGTCGGTGGATGTAGCTGGTCACGGCGTAGACCTTCTGGGTGATGGAATCGCTGAGCTCCTGCGGCTCGTAGCTGCTCTCGCCCGCGTGCTGGGCCACGGTGGCCAGAAATTGCAGGAAATGGCAGTGGATGAACTGCTGCGTCAGCGGGGTCATCGGCTGCTTGCCCAGCGTGAAGATCGCGTTCAGGTGCGAAAATGCCTGAGCCCGCGTCTCACCGGTAAAGCGGTAGATGGGCACCTCGGCCCCGAAGGGCTGTAAACAGCTTTGCAGCATTTCGTGCAGCGCGGGGGAATCATCCGGCACGCGGAAGTTGATGATAAGCCGCCGGCAGTCGCCGCCCGACGGATACTCGGTCTTGTGCATCATGGAAGGGCGCAGCAATACGATATCATAGGGCTGCAGGGTGTAATAGTCGCCCTCGATGAGATGGGATGCACGGCCGCTTAACAGAATGTGTATCTCGTGAAACTGGTGGAAATGCTGGAAACTCATGTTGATCTTGAACGACCGCGAATCGTAGTCGAACAGGTAAAACAGCGGCGAATCCAGGTCGTTGATCGAAATCATGTACCCCTGATTGTACAGCAATGCGTCGTCCAGATACATAGGCAGCCTCCGTCAAAAATGTTCCTGTCTCTATTATACTCGCACTCGCAAAAAGTGCAATATATTTCGGTGACAAAGACAAAATCAGAGTGGTTTTTGCCTTTGCCCCTATGCTATACTTTAGGCAAGTTCGAACGTTATGTCTACCTATTATAATAAAAAGGAGAAAACCACCATGCAGAAAGCTGATATTGAAAACAAACTGGAGCTTTGCATTGAGAGCTTCAAATCTGTCCTGTATGAAAAGGACGAGACTTTCCTGGAGAACATGGCGAAATCCAACATGGATCAGGGCAATCTGGCCCGCTATATGCTGTGGGAGTGGACCCAGGGCGTGGGCCTGTACGGCCTGTGGAAGCTGTTTGAGAAAAAGCACGACCAGCGCTGCCTGGATGTGCTGACAGAGTACTACGACGCCCGCATTGCCGAGGGCCTGCCCAGCAAGAACATCAACACGATGGCCCCCATTTTTGCCCTGAGCTACCTGTACGAGTACACCAAGAATGAAAAGTACGGCGATATCTGCAAAGAGTGGGCCGAGTGGGCCATGCACGACCTGCCCCGCGCTGGCGAGGGCGGCTTCCAGCATGTCACATCGGATCGCGTCAACGAGGGCGAGCTGTGGGACGATACGCTGTTCATGACTGTGCTGCCGCTGGCCAACATCGGCCGCATCCTGGGCCGCCAGGACTACATTGACGAGGCTGTCTACCAGTACCTTGTCCACACCAAATATCTGGCTGACAAAAAGACCGGTCTGTGGTATCATGGTTTCTGCTTTGATGGCTGCCATAACTTTGCCGAGGCTTTCTGGGGCCGCGGCAACAGCTGGGTGACGGCTGCCATCCCCCTGCTGCTGGAAATCGTCCCCGTAGGCAACCCCGACCGCCGCATCCTTGAGAACGCGCTGCTGCGCCAGATCAAGAGCCTGGCCAAGTACCAGGACGAGGGCGGTATGTGGCACACCCTGATCGACGACCCGACCTCCTACCTGGAGGCCAGCGCCACCAGCGGCTTCGGCTTCGGCATCCTGAAAGCCGTCGAGCAGGGCATTGTGCCCGAAAGCTACCGCGCCAACGCCATGCGCGCCCTGCAGCCTGTGTTGGACTGCATCGATGAAAAGGGCGTTGTGCAGCAGGTGTCCTACGGCACCCCGATGGGCCGCGAGAGCAAGGACTTCTACAAGCAGATCCCCCTGCACCCGATGCCCTACGGCCAGGCCATGGCAATTCTGTTCCTGATGGAAGCTGAGGCCCAGGTCTGATGGCAAAAAAATGGAGCAGCCGCCTTACCTTCTTTGCCTTTGTGGTGCTCATGGTGGGGCTTGGCAGCAATGACAGCCTGCGCGGAATTTTTTCCACGATCTTCCAAGAGCATTTCTCCCTGACGACGACCCAGCTGGGGCTGATCGTCACGGCAAGCTACATCGGCAACCTGGTGTTTTTGCTGGTGGGCGGCAACCTGAGCACCCGCTTTTCCAAAAAGCGCGTGCTGCAGGTGCTGATCCTGATTTGGATGGCCGCCCTGGCGCTGTTTGCCTTTACCAGCAATTACACGGTGCTGCTCATCGGCATGGCGCTGGCGCTGGGTTCTTCCACCTTATTGAATACCACGATGAACCTCATCACGCCGCTGCTGTTTGCTACAGCGCCGGGGTTCTTCGTCAACTTCCTGTTCTTCACCCAGGAAATCGGCACCAGCGGCAGCCAGTATATTTTGGGCAGCCACGCCGACGGCTTTTCCTTCTGGCAGCACACAAATCTGGTGCTGCTGATCCTGGGCGCGGTGGCCTTTGTGCTGCTGCTCTTCTGCAATGTGCCGGAGGAAGCCGCCGCCCCGGCGGATGCCCCGGCACAAAAGGGCGGCTATGACTGGCGTATCATCGTGCCCTATGTGCTGGTGTTCGGGTTCTACTTTATCGCCGAGCACGGCGTCATGAACTGGATGGTCGCCTACGGCGTAGACGGTCTGGGCCTGCCCCAGGCCTCGGCGGCCAAGTATCTTTCGGTGTTCTTTGGCGGTATGATGATCGGGCGGCTCTGCCTGTCCCCGCTGGTGGATAAGCTGGGGGCCCTCAAAAGCCTGGCGGCTTTCGGCGGCGTGTCCTGTGTGCTGTATCTGATCGGCTCGCTGGGCGGCGCGGTGACGATGCCCGTCTGGGCCATCAGCGGCTTGTCCTTCTCCATTTTGTACCCCACGCTGGTCATGAGCATCCGGCTCTATTTCCCGGCGCAGCAGGTCTCCGGCGCGGCGGGCACGATTTTAAGCATCGCGTCGCTGGCGGATATCCTGTTCAACGTCGGCTTCGGCAAGCTGGTGGATATGACGGGCTATGCCGTCAGCATCCGGGTCCTGCCGCTGTCCGCACTGGCATTTTTCATCGTGTTTATGCTGTTTACGAAATTCTGCAAACCGACGCAGAAATTGAAATAAAGTGAAAGAAGCGAGGTAGATTATGCGTTATTGTATCGGAATCGATCTGGGCGGCACCAACATCGCAGGCGGCATTGCCGACCTGGACGGGAAACTGCTGCTGACCGACAGCATCAAGACCGGGCTGCCCTGCCCGGCGTCGGACATCGCCGACCGTATCGCGCTGCTCTGCCGCCGCATGGCGACTGCCCTGGGCCTGGCCCTGAGTGATGCCGCCTGGGTGGGCATCGGTGCGCCTGGCAGCGTCGATGTGGACACCGGCACCGTGCTGTATGCCAACAATCTGGAATTTGACAACGTCCCGCTGGGCCAGATGATCCACGAGCGCACCGGCCTGCCCGTCTATGTGGATAACGACGCCAACGTTGCCGCCTGGGGCGAGTACTGCGCGGGCGCAGGCAAAGGGAGCAGCAGCATGGTCATGGTCACGCTGGGCACCGGTGTCGGCGGCGGCGTAGTGCTGAACGGCAAGCTGCTGACCGGCTGCAACGGCGCAGCGGCCGAACTGGGCCACTTTGTGATTGATATGCACGGGAAAGAGTGCAACTGCGGTATGCGCGGCTGCTTTGAGCAGTACGGCAGCGTCACGGCGCTCATCTGTCAGGCGCGGGAGGCCATGGCCGCCCATAAGGAGAGCAAGCTTTGGGCGCTGGCGGAAAACGAGGAAGCCAACGTCAACGGCAAGGTCATCCTGGCTGCCTACGACGCGGGCGACGAGACCGCCGTGCAGGTGGTCAACACCTATGTACACTACCTCTGCGTCGGCGTGACGAGCATCATCAACATCTTCCAGCCCGAGGTGCTCTGCCTGGGCGGCGGCATCAGCCGCCGCAGCGACGTACTGGTCGAGCCGATCCGGGCGTTCAATGCCGCACACGGCTATGGCCGCAGCTGCCCCAAGCAGCCCCGCATCATGTCGGCCGAGCTGTTCGGCGACGCGGGCATCATCGGCGCGGCCCTGCTGGGCAAAGGCAAATAAGGAGAGCGGACCTATGCGCAAACACTATGAACGTATCCTGCACGACAGCGAAAGCCGCGTGCAGCGCTATCTCGATATCCAGATTTTGGACGAGAACAGCCCCTTCTGCGGCGGTTTCCCCAAGGCGGACAGCCTGGCCGAGCCGAAAACGGCCATCTACCGCGCCACGACAATGACGGCCTGCTACCTGAACCCAGAGAGCCGTTACTACCTGGACGCCGAGCTGGGCCGCCGCCTGGCACTGGCGCTGGCTTTTGTGCGCCGCTCCCAGCGGCCCGGCGGTTACTTTGACCTCATCAACTGCAACTTCTTCTCCGGCCCGGATACGGCTTTCTGCACCAAGCGGCTGCTGCCCGCCTATGTCTACCTGTGCAAGGTCGTGGACGGCGCACTGCCCGCCGCGCCCGAAGCCAAGGCCGCTGCCGCAGAGCTGAAGCCTAAGTATGAGGCCATCATCCGCGATGCAGCCGATGCCCTGTGCCACTGCGGCTTCCACACCCCGAACCACCGCTGGGCCATCGCGTCGGTGCTGATGCTCTGCGCCAAGCTGTTTGATAAGCCCGAATGCCGCACCGCCGCCGAGGCCATTCTGAAAGAGGGCAACGACTGCAACGAGGACGGCGAGTACGCCGAGCGTTCGGCCGGCAACTACAACCGCATCAACAACGATGCCATGATCATGCTGGCCGTGGCCACCGGCGACGAGAGCTACTATGCGCCGGTGCTGCGCAACCTGGAAATGATGCTGACCTACATCGACCCCGACGACAGCATTTTTACCAACAACTCCACCCGCTGGGACATGGGCAAAAAGATCTACCCGCGGGAGTATTACCTCGAGTACCTCTACATGGGCTATACCTGCCGCAAGCCCGAACTGCTGGACGCCGCCAACGCCATTATGCAGATGGTGGAGCGCCATGCCCTGCGCAGCTTTGACTGCCTCATCAACCTGATGCTGCTGCCCGAACTGGCCGCGCTGGAGCACGAGGGCAGCGCAACCCCGACGAACTACCACAAATATTACGAAGGGTCGGGCATTGTGCGCTGCCGCCGCGGAAGCTGGTCCTACACGATCTTGAACAACAGCCCGAGCTTTTTGTTCTTCCAGCACGGCGACTTCACGCTGACCGTGCGCATCGGCGCGAGCTTCTGCGAGCACCGCAACTTTGTCCCCGCAGCGCTGGCCCCCAAGGACGGCGGCTATGCCCTGCACCAGACCATGACCGGCTGGTATTACCTGCCCTTTGCCGAAAAGCCCGCCACCAGCGATTGGTGGCAGATGGACAACGCTCACCGCGAAAAGCTCTACGGCCCCGACATGGTGTTTGACGTGCAGGTGAACGAGGTCGAAAACGGCCTGGACATCCACATCGTCAACTCCGGCATCGACCGCGCCCCGCTGCGGGTGGAGCTGGCCTTCAACGCGGGCTGCCGCGTCGAGAACGAGCATTTCATGCTCGAGGGCAATGACGGCGGCGGTGTCGTCGTCAAGGACGGCACGCTGGTCGCATCCAAGGGCGTGAACGGTATTTCGGTCGGCCCCTGCTTTGCCGAGCATAACTACACCGCCGGCAAGGAGGGCAGCATGGGCCGGATGGACGGCTGCTTTACCGCCTACCTGACCGCATACAGCACCTTTGACCGCACGATCTCCCTGCGCGCCGTGCCCAGCAAGTACGACCAGGCGTAAAAACTGCATAATTTACCCGAGCACCTGCCAGTTTTGGCGGGTGCTTTTTCTTTTTGCTGGAAAATATAACCTTTTGCACATCCACGCACCTCGACGCCTTTTGCGGGGCGGGGGCTGTATACTCCAAAGCGATCCCTGTGGGGGACAACCCCCATGGGAGACTGTGTGAGGAGGAACAGCATATGAGAAAACGTCTGTTGGCTGTGTTTCTGGCCTGCTGTATGGCGGCAAGCACGGCCAGCACAGTGTTCGCGGCGGACGATCTGCCCGCCCTGACCGAGCTGCCCGCCGTGGCTGCCCCGGCTGACCCTGACCCGCCTGCGGCGGAAGAAGTCGTGGTCGAGACCGAAGTGCCCGACCCCACGGCGGAACCGGCTCCGGAAACCACCGAAACCCCGCCGGACTCTGCTGCCGAGCCGACCCCGGAACCCGTGCCCACCGAGGCCCCTGCCCCGGAGCCGACAGCCGAGACAACACCCGAGCCGACGGCGGAACCTGCCCCCGAACCGACGGAACCGCCCATCCCAGACCCCACCGCCGCGCCAACTCAGGCCCCGGCTGGCCCGGAGCCGACGGCGGCCCCAACGCCGCAGCCTACCGCTGCGCCGCTGCCTACCGTGCCCCCCGCGCCCGCGGCCAGCCCGACACCGCTGCCCACGGCCAGCCCGGTTTCACAGCAGACTGCGGAGGAGACGGAATATGCCGCCGTGCTGGCAGCGCCTATACCAGAGCCGACGGCCGTGCCCCTTGTAGTGGACACGCTGGAAGTAGAGGACACCATCAGCACAGACGGCTGCTTTACCGCTGTCGTCAACGGCAGCGCGGAACGGCAGGACGTGACCTACACCTGGTATCGCAGCCACGATGGCCAGAACTGGGAGCAGGTCACGCCGCGCATCTGTACCGGCAGCGAGTGGAACATCACCGAGGGCAGCGAGCACAAGCTGAACGCCGCCATTGATTCCTGCATCGCCAATGTCGGCCCTACCGAGCGGCTGTATTACAAAGTGGAAGTCACCGGCTTCAACGGTACTAAGGCGGCCGAAGCCCGTGTGCCCTACCATTTGCAGCTGCAAAACGGCAGCTTTGAAAGCCCGAGCCTGCACAGCATGGCGGTGGAGCATACCCGGACCGGCGTGCTTTCCTATGCACCGGAGGACAAAGAACAGACCATAAAAAGCCATTTTGCCCAGTTGGCGGACACCACACAGGGGCTTGTATGGCACACGACAGGCCTTTACTACCACTGGACGGACGAGGAAGAAACACGCGCCGATAAAACCCAGTGGGCCAACTACATAGAAATTGTAGATGGAACCAACCACAACTATAATGACGACTTAGAAAACAACGACCCCAGGGTCAGCTACAACACCCGCAGCGCCCAGGACGGCAATCAGTTCGCCGAGCTGAACTGCGAAGCCTACGGTGCGCTCTATCAGGATGTGCTGACCGTGCCCGGCTCCACGCTGAACTGGTCGCTGGCCCACAAGGGCCGCAACGGCGCGGACACGATGGTGCTGCTGATCGCGCCGGTCACGGTGGCCGAAGCAATCACCAAAACGCTGACTGCCGCCGCCCAGAACGAGGCTAAAGACAGTGTGCGCAATGCCCTGAACGATCTGGTCGAGTACAACGGCCAGAAGGTACCCATCAGCACTTTTATGGTCGGCGGCGAAATGACCGATGGCATCGCCAACTGGGCAACACACAAGGGCACATACCAGGTCCCTGGCGGGCAGTATGTGAGCCGCTTCTTTTTCCTGGCGGTGCAAACCCAGGACGACAAGCGCACCGAGGGCAATCTGCTGGACAACGTCTGGTTCAGCACCGACCCTGCCCCGGCGGTGGCGGGCCGCGCAAATCTGACCATCCGCAAAACCATAACGGGCGGCCTGACTGTCGAGGAGCTGACCGCCGCGCGGGCAAACCTGACGTTCACCGTGGCGAACCAGAACGGTACGGTCGCGACGATCCACGGTGCGGATATGACCGTGGACAGTGCTGACCCCACCCGCAGCCGCTATACCCTGACCGACCTGCCGCTGACCAGCGACGACGGCAGCGTAAACTACACCTACACCGTGGAAGAGACTGGCCACGATGCCCCGGCGGGCCTGCTCTACCTGGGCACCCAGGCGGCGGTGAACGGTGACAATGAGCAGACAGGCACAAGCCTGGCGGACATTACGCTGACCACAAGCGCCGACACGACCGCAGAGTTCCGCAACATCTACGCCCGCCCCACCGGCAGCCTGCACCTGACCAAGGCTGTGGCCGACGAGGCGCAGCAAGCGGAAGCCGACGCAGTGACGAACACCTTCACGGTCAGCAGCCTGCCCATCGGCAGCTATACACTGCAATTTGATGATGGTACGACCGAAACGCGGGAACTAACGGCGGGCGGCGCGCTGACCATTGCGCTGAAGGGCCTCACCGGCGTGACGCTGAAAGACATCCCGGTCAACCGCTATACCGTGACCGAGACGGCCCACCCCGACCTGGCAAACTACTACTGCACGACCACCGCCGACGATGCCGCAGCCGAAGTGCAGGTCATGTCCGGCCAGACGGCAGAGGTGACCATCACGAACAGCTATGCGCCGTTCCTGACGCTGACCATCACCAAGCAGGTGACAGGCGGTCTGGGCGACGCCCGCCGTGAGTTTCCCTTCACGGCCACGGTCGCCGGCCAGGCCATCACCGCCGCCAGCGCCTATGTGACGAAAGGGGAAGGCGCGGCCCTGACCGGGAGCGGCTTCACGCTGCGCCACCGGGGCAGCATCACCATCGGCCACCTGCGCCCGGGGGATGCCTTCACCGTGACCGAGACCGACAACACCGGTTACGAGACGAGCTTCGACCTTGACGGCAGCGTCGAGGTCGGCGCCAGCGGCGGGGGAACCCTGGGCGCACAGAGCGCCACGCTTACCTGCGTCAACAACAAGGACGGCGCACCGCCCACGGGATTTGGCCCGGACACGGCCCCGGCAGTCTGGATGCTGCTCTGCGCCCTGCTGGGCTTGGTCTGCCTGCGCCGCCGCAAGGGGGCGTGACCTATGGAGCCGCAGACCCGGCGCCGGGCAGCCTGGGCGGATATCCGGGAGTTTCTTGTGCGGGCCGGGGCGCTGGCCGCGCTGCTGGTCATGCTGTTCGGCGTCGTGTTCGGGCTGTACATCCAGCCCGATGCCGCGATGCATCCGCATTTGAAGCCCGGTGACCTGCTGCTGTTTTACCGGCTGCCCCGCAGCTGCACGGCAGGGGAGGTCGTTGTCTTTACCAAGGATGGCCAGCGCCGCACAGGCCGGGTCGCGGCCCGGGGCGGCGACACGGTGGAAGTGACCGACGCAGCGGCGCTTGTCATCAACGGCAGCACGGTGGCAGAGCCTGATATCTACGAAGAAACGCCGAAATATGACAGCAACGTGACCTACCCGCTGACCCTGGCCGACGGCGAATATTTTATATTATGCGACGCCCGCGCAGGCGCCCGCGACAGCCGCTGGTTCGGCCCGGTGCAGGCAGGGGAGATACAGGGCCGCGTGATCGCTGTATTGCGGCGGAATGGGATATAAAGGGGCGGCCTTGCCGTTGCCGTCCGCCTTTCCTTCCGAGCCATCCATCACATAAAAACGAGGTACTTACCATGAACACCATCAAACTTTCTGCCGCTCTCACCGCTGCTGTGCTGGCCGGGGCGCTGTCCACGGCGGCCTATGCAGCCGATGCCGAAAGACCTGCCAGCCGCATCACGGTCAGCGGCGGCAGCATCATCCTTAAAAAGGCCATCAACCTGGACAAAGCCCCCGGCGCGGGCGGCATCAAGGGCACGATCACTTTCAACGTGGCCGCAGGCCAGGATGGCGACCTGCCCCAGGCCCACACCGCGGACGAAATGCTCGGCACGGCGGATCAGCTTGCCAGTACCACGGCCACGGCGGAATTTACCGCCGATGCCCAAGGAAAAGCCAACACCGAGAGCAATGTGACCGTTGATTTCAATATGGACAAGTTCACAAAGCCCGGCATCTACTACTACCGTCTGACCGAGCAGGCCCACGGCATCAGCGGCCTGTCCACCGCGCCGCTCTACCTGCTGAAGGTCAGCGTCGCCAATGAGAGCGAGGCCGAGCCGGATGGACAGCACTTCAAGCTGGAGTATGCCATCCTGGCCGAGAAAGAGACCGGCACAAAAGCCGAGCTTGTCACCAACGAGTACACGACCCACAGCCTGACCGTGACCAAGCGGCTGGCGGGTGACTTTGCCAGCTATGGCGACAGCTTTGACTTTACGCTGCACATCACAGATCCTGACACCGAAAACCATATGGCGTCGGTGACGCTGCGCACCGGCCCGGCAGACGACGAGCTGAGCGGCCCCGGCACGGTGTATACCCTGGAGAACGGCAAGAAGGAGATCAAGGTGACCCTCAAGGGCAACGAGCAGTTGGAAGTGACCGGCCTGCCCGAGGGCGCGACCTATACCATCGATGAGAGCGGCACCGACGCGGCGAAATATACCTCGACCACCTGGGTGTTCCCCGGCGGCACCGGGAAAGGAACCAGCCTGGGCCAACAGACCATCGGCACGGCAGACGCGGCCATCACGGTCACGAACATCCGTGACGCGGTCACGCCCACCGGCCTGCTGTTGGATGCTGCGCCCTACGGCGCTATGCTGGCCCTGGCGGTGGGCAGCGGTGCGGTGGTGTTCCGCAAGCGCCGCTGTGATTGATGCTTTCCGCAGCGGCACACCTGGCCCGGCTGGGCAGTGCGGTGGTCAGCGCCCTGGCAGCCGTGCTGATGGCGGTGCTGCTGGCTTTCGGCGGGTTCGCCCTCTGGCAGGACGCTGCCGTCAGCCGGGGCGCATTTGCCAGCGCGGACCTGCTGCAATATAAGCCCGCCGACAAGAACACTGCTGCCCCGACACTGGCCGAATTGCAGGCGCTGAACCCCGACGTCTGCGGCTGGCTGACCATCGACGGCACCCACATCGACTACCCGCTTGTGCAGGGCGCGACGAATATGGACTACATCAACCGCGACGTCTACGGCGAATTTTCGCTGTCGGGGGCGGTGTTTCTGGACAGCCGCAGCAAGGCGGATTTCAGCGATGGGTATTCCATTGTCTACGCCCACCATATGGAGAATGGCGCAATGTTCGGCGATATATCAAAGTTTGTGCAGGCAGACTACTTTGCGGCGCACCCTTCCGGCAGTCTGATACTGCCCGATGCAGCGTATGAGATCGAGCTGTTTGTCTGCCTGGAGGCAGACGCCTACGACGCGGAGATTTACGCTGTGGAGCGCTACACCGCCGACACTGCCGCCTTGCTTGACGCGGTGCAGGCCCGGGCTGTGCAGCAGCGGGCGCTGGATGTGGGCTCGCAGGACAGGCTGATCGCCCTGTCTACCTGCGCCGGGGCCGAGACGAACGGCCGTGTGGTGCTGCTGGGACGGCTGCGCCCGGCAACTTTGGATGAAGGAGATGAAACACAATGAGTTTTGGCAAAACGACCCTGCGGCGCTGGCTGCCCGCGGCGGCGCTGGCGCTGGCGCTGCTCTGCCCGCTGCCGGTCTTTGCGGCACAGGCGGGGGCCGAGATCCCGGTGACGGTGCGCACCGACGGCGCAGCCTGCGACACGGTGTACACGGTGGAAATCACCCCGCTGGATAACGCCCCGACACCGGCCCAGACCAGCGTGCAGGTCAAGGGCGGCGGCACGGTGTATTTTACCGGTCTGACCTTTGACGCGCCGGGGGATTACCGCTATAAGCTGGCCCAGGTAAAAGGCTGCGCCGCCGATACGACCTACGACGGCCGCACCTACACTGTGACGGTGCGGGTGATGACCGCCGCCGACGGTAGCCTTGATACCGAACTGTGGGCGGTGCGCAGCGGCAGAACTGCTAAAGCGGCGGGGGTGGTGTTCACCAATCGCTATGACCCGCCCGCCCCGGCAGCCACGGCCACACCTGCGCCGAGCGCCGCGCCGATGCCGCGCCCCATAAAAAACACGGCCCGCCCGGTGGGAGCCCTGCCCCGGACCGGGGATGCTTTCCCGCTGGAGGCACTGGCCGCGCTGCTCTGCGCGGGCGTAGTGGGCTTTGGCACGGCCTGGAACAAACGCAGATAGTATGTAATAAGGAAGGCCCCGGCAGTTTGCGGCTGCCGGGGCACTTGCTTTGCAGGGGAAACCTGACTATAATAAACAAAAAAGGTCACTTGCAAATGCAAGTGACCTTGTTTCTATGTTACAAAAAAGATACCCGTTACAATGGGAAGACTATAAATGATGAAAATACATCACAGATAAAAAGGCAGCATTTTTTCAGCGTAAAAGTCAGCGTAAATTCAAAAAGTCAGCGTAAAAGTCAGCGTAAATTCAAAAAGTCAGCGTAAATTATCATTTGTTGATTTTGTACTTTGTTCCGCGGCATTTGCCAACAGGCTGTAATATGCCATCTTTGCACATCTGCCGCAGAATGTAATAGGTTTGGTTTTTATTAAAGCCACACAACTCCTGCGCTTTCTGGTTCGTGATCCATGGCTTAAGTTGCAAATACTCCACGATTCGCCCCTTAGCCTGAATTTGATTGACTGTTTTATCCTGAACATAAGCTACGTCGGTTTTTACCGTTTCGTAGACCTTGAGTGTCAGCATATAGGTCTTTCCATTCAATTCCAAGAGTCCCTCGTCTCGCAGGCTATTCAATACTTTATGGGCGTTATTATCGGATTCTTGGATGGTTTTTGCTGCTTGCTTTAAGGTGATTTTTTGATGTTCACGTAGATAGTGCAGAATCATCAGTTCCGACAGGGTAAACATTTTTGAACGCTTATCCTGCATTTCCGCGATGAAGTGCACAAAGTTTTGATTCTCCATTGTGCTTCGCAAGGTCAGCCTTACAGAATTTGGCGTACTGGTATACTCCGGGTAAGGCTTGCCTTCTGTCAGCATACTCTGGTACATAATATCTACGCCCTGTCCTGAACGCTGCACATATTTCAGATGTTGGAGCGTCATAGCAATCAGTTTGTTGCGTGGAATAGACTGATGTGTGATAATATTGCTCTCGTTGATGTCTTCTGGAAAACCGCCAGGGTTTTCTATCACGATTTTTGTCGGATAATGCTTGACATAAATTGGGGCGGTCTCTTCGTATGACCGATGCGCCAAGGCGTTCAACAACGCTTCTTGAAAAACGGCTTCCGAAAAATCATAAACCTCAAGACGATACAGCCCAACCTGCACATTGGTCAAGTGGTTATAGGTTCGGATACGTTCCGTCAGCTTATCTAAAATTGAAATAAGTGGCTCTTGCATATCCATTCGGTTGTCGTACTCTGTCTGTGCTTCGTCGCTGTAATGGAGATAAATTACCTCCGCCTGCGGCAACAACCGTGAAATAGATGTGGTCTTACCCACAAACAGTAAACCAGCCACAGTTACACGCACTTCGTCTTTTTCAAGGCGAATGAGCTTCAAGTTATCCAGAAAAGTTGTATCTGCCAGGGCGGGCAACGCGGAAGCTGAATCGCGAATCCGCAATTTTTCCTTTAAGCGATATACTTCCAGCAAATCTATGTCACCTTCGGAAGCACCCTCTACGATTTTGGATGAAAAATCCAGATTATCAGCGGGTGAGTATACGTCGTTTGCAGGGTAAAATGGTTTAGTTACTTTTCCTAGTCGCTTATAGTAAATACCGCTGGTGGTTGCCACAGGGGAGCCTACCTTATCAACAGACACAACCAAAACAACCCCGTCAGATGTTTCTACCGCTTCAATTTCGGTAAATAGGCTGGGACGAGTCATATCGTAGATAGCTTCCATCAAAGCCTGCGGATCGCTTTCTGAACATCCAGTAATGGTTCCGTCATCTTCGACACCAAACAGAAAAACGCCGCCCACTGCATTGGCTAGGGCAACCGTGCTTTTCACCGCAAGTTCTTTTCGCTGCTTGTAATTGCCGCATTTGACCCATGACTTAAACTCTTGTCGGGTGTTTTCGCCAGCGGCAATCATTTTTCGAAGCTCTTGTTCTGTCATGGCTTCTCCTCTCCCTCAGAAGCAAAAAAAGATGATAACCATATTATAGCATATAAAACAAATAAGGCAACTCACTTACGCAAGTTGCCTTATCTCTATGTGATAAACCACCCTATGAAAAAGTCAGTGTCTGTTAGGGCAATCTGTATAAGTTTCGTAGGCGCAAATGAGAAGTTGATGAATGGAGCCTTTATAGTAAAACCGGTATATTTATGACCGAACACCTTATCGAGAAAAAGTTGAATTCGTACGATAATTTTAGACATCAGTGCATCCCCTCCTTTTGCAACAACCTTCTCATTTGCTTTTATCCTATCGGAGCCTAGCGGATCTGGTGAGCCAAGGAGGGGAAGAATCTTGGCTCAATAATAGTATAGCACATCAGGGAATAGAAGTTGAGAACAAACTATGAATTATCGCTTTTTCTTTTTTTCTTGTACCGCCTCAAATACTTTCTTC